>DASZKB010000116.1:0-6048 GCA_035947475.1 Gaiellaceae bacterium
ACGGTGTCGCAGCGCCCGGCGAGCGCCTCGTCGACGGAGTTGTCGACCACCTCGAAGACGAGGTGGTGGAGGCCGCGCGTCCCGGTCGAGCCGATGTACATGCCGGGTCGCAGACGAACCGGCTCGAGACCCTCGAGCACGGTGATGTCTTTGGCGGTGTAGTCCGTCTCAGCCATTAAAAAAGCCCTGCATATCCGGAGGTTCGGGCCTCTTCAATGGTATCAGATGGGGCGGTCGGCCTTTTGGCGCGCGAGGCTCGCTGCGGCGGCGCGCGTGGCGAGCGCGCGCAGCTCGGAATCGGCGATCGCGCCTGCGAGCTCGGCCGCCGCCGTCTCGTCCGCAAGGGTCGGTTTCGGCACCTTGCGCGCGCGTTTCTCGACTGGCAGCGGGCCGACGGCGAACCGAAGCGCGCGGGGCGCCTGCTCGCCGAGGCGCTCACGGAGACGGCCGCGGACGACGCTCTCGAGCTGGGTGAGCTCGAACGCCCAGGCGCTCGACCGGGCCGCCACGTGGAGCGTCCCGTCGCGCGCGAGACGCGCGGGCCAGGCGTTCGCGGCGATCGCCGTGCCGACCGTCTCGGGCCAGACCTCGACGAGCTCGCCGAGCGCCGCTCCCGGCCCGAGGCGCTTCAGCTCGCGGCCGATCTCGTCGCCGATCCGGCGCGGATGCCAGCTCACGCCGCGCGCGCCTTCCCGGGAGAGACCGAGACGACGAGGTCGGGCTCTCGTGCCCCGGCGGGGACGGCCTCCCGCGTGGTCGCGGTCACGACCGTCTGCCCGCCTTCGGGCAGCGACGAGAGGAGCGCCGAGCGGCGCTCGTCGTCCAGCTCGCTGAGAACGTCGTCGAGGAGAAGGAGCGGCGTCGTCCGGCCGCGGGCCCGAAGGAGCGTCGCCTCCGCGAGAACGAGCGCGAGCACAGCCGCCCTCTGCTCACCCTGGGAGCCGAAGCTCCGCAGCTCGCGGGCTCCGCTACCGACCTCGACGTCGCGAAGGTGCGGGCCGGCTCCGGTCGTGCCGCGCAGGACGTCCCGGTCGTAGCGCTCTTCCAGCTCGGCGACCGTGAGCGGACGGGCTTCGTAGCGGAGAATCGCGGTCGGCAGCCCGAGCACGGCGGCCGCAGCGGCGAACTCCGGGGCGAGAAGGGCGACGAGCTCCGCGCGGGCGCGGTCGAGCTCGCTCCCGAGCTCCGCCACCTTCGCCGTCCACGGCGCCACCGCCTCGGAGGACGACGCGTTCGCCGCCACCCGGCGAAGCGCGGCGTTTCGCTGCGCGAGGGCGCGGCCGTACTCGAACGGGAGCGGCCCGCGAGGCGGAAACACCCGCCCGATCATGCGGTCGAAGTACATGCGCCGCACGAGCGGGCCTCCTTTCACGACCGCGAGGCGGTCGGGCGTGAAGGCAAGCGCGGTCAAACGGTCACGAAGCTCCTCGGCGCCCGACAGCGGAGCGCCGTTCAGGCGCACACGCTTCGGCTCGCCGGCACGGATCGTGACCTCGCTCTCGACGGCGGCGGCGTTCTCGGAGCCGGCAACCAGGACGCGCGCAGCGTCCTCTCCGAAGCGGACAAGGCGTGCGTCGACGCGCGTGCGCGGGGAGAAGCCTTGCGTCGCCACGTGGAGCGCCTCCAGCAGGTTCGTCTTCCCGACGCCGTTCGGCCCGGTCACCAGCACGAACCCCGCCTCAAGGTCGAGGTCGAGCGCGGCATACGAGCGAAAGGCGCGAAGCGAGGCCCGCTCGACGATCAGCGTCCGGGCGGCAGTTAGCCCGCCAGGCGAATCGGCATGATCAGGTAGAGAAACTCCTCGCCTTCGCCGACGATGAGGCCCGGGCGAAGCGGGCTGATCAACTTGACGCGCGCCCGCTCGTCGGTCACCGATTCGAGCCCGTCGCGCAGGAACTCCGCGTTGAAGCCGATCTCCATCGCTTCGCCTGCGTACTCGATCGGCATCGACTCGCGCGCCTCGCCGACGTCCGGCGTCTGCGTCGAGACGGTCAGCTCGCCCGGCTCGAAGCGAAGCCGAAGCGGCGTCCGCCGTGCGGCCATGAGCGAGACCCGCCGTACCACGTCGAGGAGATCCTGACGGGGCACCTCCACCTCGGCCTCGAACGCCTCGGGAAGAAGCTGCTTGTAGTTCGGAAACTGCCCGTCGATTCGCCGCGCCGTCAGCCACACGCCGTCGACGCCGAACACGACCTGGTTCTCTTGGACGCCGAGGTCGAGGCTCGCCGCTTCCGTCGCCTGGCCGATCCGCACGAGCTCGCCGAGCGCGCGAGCGGGCACGATCGCCTCGAGCTCTCGTCCCGGCGGCTCGTCGAGAACCGTCTCCTTGACGCTCAGGCGGTAGGAGTCGGTCGCCGCCATGACGACCTTGTCGCCTTCGAAGCGGACGAGGATGCCGGTCAGAACGGGCCGGGATTCGTCCCGAGAGGCGGACCGGCTCACCTTCGCGATCGTGTCCAGAAGAGCCGTGCGCTCGACCGCGAACGTCGCGTCGCCCTCGACAGCCGGAAGCCGCGGGAAGTCGCCCGGGTCGTAGGTGTGCAGGCGGTACGACGCCGACGCCGCCTCCACCGAGAGGACGCCGTCCTCGGCGCGATGCTCGAGCGTCACGTCGTCGCCGGGTAGCAGCCGCACGATGTCGACGAGCAGGCGTCCCGGCACGACCACCGCGCCCTCCTCGCCCGTCTGGGCGTCGAGAGACACGCGCAGCGAGATCTCCATGTCGGTCGCCGAAAGGGCGAGGCGCCCTTCACGGGCCTCGAGCATGATCCCGGCGAGGATCTGGACGCTTGTCCGCGGCGAGACCGCGCGGCCGACGAGCTGCAGCTTGTCGGCGAGCTCCTCCTTCTCGCACGTTATGCGCATCTTCGTGCCGGCAACGGTATCGATGGAAGCCATTAAAGAAATTCCTTCTTCATAGTCGTAGAGAGTGTGAAGATCGGGGAAGACGGCCGGCTACGGCGCTCTGGCTGGCGTTCCGCCGGGGAGAACGGATGTGGGAAACCGGGCGTCGTCACCAGGCTGCGGGGAGCCGTCTTCCCTGTCCCCAGGCGGAGCCTCTTCGCCCACAGGGTCCTCAACGGGCCTGCTTGATCCGCGCCGTGAGCTCCTGGACGAGGTTGTAGACGCTTCGGTCTTCCTTGATCAGCTTCGCGATCTTCGACGTCGCGTGGATGACGGTCGTGTGATCGCGCCCGCCGAACTTCTTCCCGATCTTGGGGAGCGAGCTGTCCGTGAGCTCGCGGCAGAGGTACATGGCGACTTGGCGCGGATAGACGATCGCCTGCGAGCGGCGATCGCTCGTGAGCTCCTCGAGCGAGATGCCGAAGCGGTCGCCTACGACCTCCTGGATCCGCTCGACCGAGACTTCCGGGAGCTCTCCCTGCGGGAAGACGTCCCGGAGGACCTCCTGAGCGAGCTCGACCGTCATCGGCCGCCCCGTGAGAGACGAGAAGGCGACGACGCGTGTGAGGGCGCCCTCGAGCTCGCGTATGTTCGTCGAGATCCGGCTCGCGACGAACGTCATCACCTGCGGGTCGGTCACGTCCATCCCCTCCGCCTTGACCTTCTTGCGAAGGATCGCGATCCGCGTCTCCAGATCCGGCGGCTGGATGTCGGTGATGAGCCCCCACTCGAAGCGCGAGCGCAACCGCGCCTCGAGAGTCGCGATGTCGCGCGGCGGGCGGTCCGACGAGATGATGATCTGGCGGCCGGCCTCGTAGAGGGCGTTGAACGTGTGGAAGAACTCCTCCTGGATCCGCTCCTTGCCCTCGAAGAACTGGATGTCGTCGATCAGCAGCACGTCGTAGTGGCGGTAGCGGTGCTTGAAGCCCTCGATCCGCTTGTCGCGCAGCGAGTTGATGAAGTCGTTCATGAAGGTCTCGCTGGTGACGTAGCGCGCCGCGAGCTCCGGTGAGTGCTCCGCCACGTACGCGGCGATCGCCTGGAGCAGGTGCGTCTTCCCGAGCCCGGTGCCGCCGTAGATGAAAAGCGGGTTGTACGCCTGGGCCGGCGCCTCGGCGACGGCGAGCGCGGCAGCGTGCGCGAAGCGGTTCGAGGAACCGATCACGAACCGGTCGAAGGTGTACTTCGGATTGAGACCGTCGCTCGCCCTCGGCGGGAGCATGACCGTCTCCGTCTCCACGGGCGCGCCGTCGCGGACCGTCACGAGGATGTCGCGTCCTTCCCCGAGCGCGTCCTCGACGGCGGCCTCGATCAGGCCGCGATAGCGGCCCTCGACCCACTGGCGCGTGAAGTCGTTCGGGACGACGACGACGAACGTGTCGTCATCGAGGTCGCCGCCCTCGGCCCCGGCGAACCAGGTGCTGTACGTCGACTCGTTGAGAGCGTCTCTGAGGCGCGCCGAGACATCGGTCCACAACGCGTCCGCGCTCAGCTGTAGAGGGTTCTCCACTCGCCCGGTTACTCCTCCGCCAGGACTGTGCGAGGCGCGACTATAGCAACGCCTCGGAGAGTGCAACAGGGCGCCTTCCTGTGGAAATCCACCCCCGGGAAAGTTTCCGATTTGCAGGGGATAAGCGTTTATCCACAGGCTCCTCCACACCTGTGGAAATTCAGCTCGAACCGGGTCGCGATGCGGCCTCGCGCCTGTGGATTCTTCGTAACGGGATTTGTGCGAAACGACCCGAAACGGCTTCTCTATACTTCGCGCTCGGTCGCCTTCGCGGCCCTTCTTTCCGACCTCGTGAAGCGAACGTTTCAGCCCAACGTGCGTCGGCGCAAGCGCCGACACGGATTCCGCGCCCGGATGGCGACACGGGCGGGCCGCGCGATCCTCAAGCGCCGGCGCTCGCGCGGGCGTAAGCGCCTGTCGGCCTGAGGAGATGAAGCGCCGGCACCGCCTGTCCCGCTCGCGGGACTTCGACGCCGTCTACCGAAAGGGCACCTCGGTCTCGACGCGCTACCTCGTCGCGTACTCGTTCCCGCGGCCCGAGGATGCCGGCGCTCCTCCACGGCTCGGCCTCGCCGTGTCGCGCCAGGTCGGGAGCGCCGTCGTGCGCAACCGGGTGAAGCGCCGCCTCCGCGCCTGCTTCGAGGACCTCGCCGAGACGCTGCCGGCGGGTCGCGACTACGTTCTGATCGTGCGCCCGGGCCTGGCCGAGACCGCGGAGGCGCGCGGCTTCGCGTGGCTTTGCGAGCGCGTCGGCGAGGTGCTCGCGCGCGTCGACGGGGGACGCGCGTGACTGCGGTAGCCCTCTTCCTCGTACGCGCGTACCAGCGCGGGGTGAGCCCGCTTCTCCCGGCGCGGTGCAAGTACCACCCGAGCTGCTCCCAGTACGCGCTCGAGGCCATCCGCGAGCTCGGAGTCGCGCGCGGATCCCTCGTCGCCGCCTGGCGGCTTCTGCGCTGCAACCCGTGGAGCGACGGCGGCGTTGACTACGTCCGCGATCGGAGCCTCTTCCGATCGTGATCCCACTCGCCGGCATCCTCAGCCCGCTCGAGGACGTCCTGACCAGCGGGCTCGTCTGGTTCCACTCGTCGCTCAACCTCTCCTGGGCGTGGTCGATCGTCGCGCTGACGGTCGTGATCCGAATCCTGATCGTCCCGCTCACGATCAAGCAGATCCGCTCGATGCAGAAGCTGCAGGTCGTCGCGCCGCAGCTGAAGGCGCTCCAGCAGAAGTACAAGAACGACAAGCAGCGCCTGAACGAAGAGGTGATGCGCTTCTACCGGGAGAACAAGGTGAACCCGGTCGCTTCGTGCCTGCCGATCCTTCCTCAGATTCCGATCTTCATCGCGCTCTTCTTCGTTCTGCGCGACTTCCGCGAAGAGGTGTATCCCGACTACAGCGGCACGGATCTTGGCTGGCTCGGGCTCTTCGGCGACATCACCGCCAACATCGGCTCGAGCACGTGGGACTGGCTGCTGGTCGCCCTCTACGTCGCGAGCCAGGTGGCGTCGACCATCTTCATGTCGACGACCATGGAGAGGACGCAGCGGATCCTCTTCATGCTCATGCCGTTCGTCTTCGTCTACTTCATCGTGAACCCGCCCGGGAGCACGGTGTTCCCGGTCGGTCTTCTCATC
>DASZKB010000117.1:0-8850 GCA_035947475.1 Gaiellaceae bacterium
CTCGCCCACGCTCGCGCTCGAGCCCGTCTTCGTCCTCGGGCTCCTTCTCCAGGTTCCCTTCGCCGCCGCGGCGTACCTCGTCGCGCGCGCCGTCGTGAGAGTCGCCGTCACGCTGATCCGAGCCCTCGGTCATGAGCGTCCGCGCCTGGCGGCCACGCCGCTCCGCTTCCGCGCGACCCCCGACGTCGGCGCAAGGCGTAGGCGCGGGCGACCGAGCGCGCGGATCAGCGTGACGGCGACCGTCACGAGCGCGCGCGCGACGAGGTACGCCGCGGCGGCGAAGGGGACCTGGAGAAGGAGCCCGAGGATGAAGACGGGCTCCAGGGCGAGCGTGGGCGAGAGCGCGCCGTGCGCGAGGACGTGCTCGAGCTGCTCCTGGATCACGAACCCTGCGGGAGGAAGGAGCGCGAACGCCCAGACCGGCACCTCGCGACCGTCGCGGCCGCCGAGCGCGTCGAAGGCGTACCCGACCGCGGCTACGACGGCGAGCGCGAGGCAGAGTGCCACGCAGACGCGCCACTGCATGAGCGCCGCGTGGACGCTCGAGTGCGAGTGGTGATCCGAGGAAACGAGCGCGTAGGCGAGGACATGCGCGGAGAGCGCGCCCGCCGCGGCGAGCGGGACGGTGAGGCGCCAAGCAAGCCGGCGTCGACCCATGTCGACCATGATGGTAGGCGATACGGCACTCCGGCACGGCCGGATTGCCGCTCTCGGGGTCATTCCTCGGCCGGCGGACCGCGGAGGCGCTTGGTAGCGGCGCGCCGCCTCTTCGCCTCGAGCCGCCGCTCCCGCGCCTGGGCGGTCGGCGCGGTCGCGCGCCGCCGCCGCTCGACCTTCACTCCCGCGGCGATCGCAGACGCGAGACGCTCGAGAGCGAGCTCGCGGTTCCGCCACTGGCTGCGCTCGTCCTGGGCGACGGCGCGGACCACGGGACCGGCGCGCGCGGCGAGGCGGCGCTTCTGCGCGTCGCTGAGCGCCTGCGAGGCGGCGACGTCGAAGACGGCCTCGACCCGCGTCTCGCTCTTCTGCGCGTGCTGGCCGCCCGGGCCGCTCGAACGCGAGAACCGAAGCTCCACCTCGCTCAGCGGGATCGCGAGCCGCGGTGTGACGCGAATAGACTCGCCCTCGATGCCGGCAATTCTGCTGGACATCGATGGCGTCCTCCACGTCTCGGGCGAGCCGATCCCGGGCGCGCCTGACGCGGTCCGACGCCTTCGCGACGACGGCCCGCTCCGCTTCGTCACGAACAACACCACGCGCTCGCGCTCGGACCTCGCGTCGGAGCTCCGGGCCCTCGGCTTCGACGTCGACGAGAGCGAGATCGAGACGACGCCGGTCGCCGCCGCGCGGCTGCTCCGGGGCAGCCGCGTCCTCGCGCTCACGATGGCCGCGATCCACTCCGACCTCGAAGGACCCGTCGAGCTCGTCGAGGAGGACGCGGACGTCGTCCTCGTCGGGGGTGCGGACGAGAGCGACGAGACGGGGCGTGTCTTCGCGTACGAAAACCTCAATCGAGCCTTCGCCGAGCTCCGCGGTGGCGCCCGGCTCGTCGCGCTCCACAAGAACGCGTGGTGGCAGACGTCGCGCGGCCCGCTCCTCGACGCCGGCGCGTACGTCGCCGGCCTGGAGTACGCCGCCGGCGTGGAGGCCGAGGTGGTCGGCAAGCCGACCGGCGCCTATTTCGAGTCGGCGCTCGCCGGCCTCGGCGCGGACGTGGAGGAGACGGTGATGGTCGGCGACGACGTCGAGTCGGACGTCGGAGGCGCGAAGGCCGCGGGGCTGCGGGCGATCCTGGTTCGGACGGGGAAGTTCCGCGAGGCCGCCCTCGAGGCCGCGCAGACGAAGCCCGACGCGGTGGTCGACTCGATCGCCGACGTTCCCGGCGCGCTCGACTCGGCCCCGGCTTGAGGATCGGCGTCGACCTGATCGAGATCGCGCGCATCGAGCGCGCGCTCGACCGCTACCCCGAGTTCGCGGCCCGCGTCTTCACGGAGGCGGAGCGCGCGTACTGCGACTCGCGTCCCCACCCCGGTCAGCACTACGCGGCTCGCTTCGCCGGCAAGGAGGCGGTCGGCAAGGCGCTCGGCTGCGGCACGAACTTCACCTGGCGGGAGATCGAGATCGCCGGCCGCCCGAAGCCCGGCGTGCGCCTTTCGGGGCGCACCAAGGCGTGGGCCGAGCGCGTGCGAGCGGGGGAGATCGATCTCTCGATGACCCATTCCAAGGAGCTCGCCGCCGCGATCTGCGTCGTCGCAGATGCCGTTTGAGCCGCTCTACACCGCCGCCGAGATGCGGGCGGCGGAGGAGGCGTACCCGGGAACGACGCTCGAGCTGATGGAGCGCGCCGGGACGGCGGTCGCCGGCGCCGCGCTGCGGGCGTATCCAGACGCGCGCCGCTTCTCGGTCTGGTGCGGGGCGGGCGCGAACGGCGGCGACGGACTTGTGGTCGCCCGCAAGCTCCACGAGGCCGGGCGCGACGTCGCCGTGCGACTCGTCGGCTCGGAGGAGAGGGTGAGAGGCGATGCGGCCGAGAACCTGCGGCGCGCGCGCGAGCTCGGGCTTCCCTTCACGCGCGGGTCCGGCGAGGCCGACGCGGTCGTCGACGCCCTCTTTGGGACCGGGTTCAGCGGCGCGCCCCGCGAGGAGGCGGCCGCCGCGATCGAGGAGCTGAACCGCCTCGGTGCTCCGGTGCTCGCGGTCGATCTGCCCTCCGGGGCGAACGCGTCGACCGGCGAGGTCGAAGGGCCCGCCGTCCGGGCTGCCCAGACGGTCACGTTTCACGGGCGGAAGCTCGGGCTGGCGGTCGCGCCCGGCCGCTTCTACGCCGGAGAGGTGGTCGTCGCGGACATCGGTCTCGAGCCCGTCGAGACGGCGCACCGCCGGGTCACCGAGGCCGTGCTGGAGCTCGTCTCGCGCCGGGGACCGGAGGACAACAAGTACTCGGCCGGGACCGTGCTCGTCGTGGGCGGCTCGCCGGGGCTGACCGGGGCTCCCTCGCTGACGGCCGAAGCCGCCCTGCGCGCCGGAGCGGGCTACGTGATCGTCTGCGCGCCCGAGGCGGTGAACCCGATCCTTGAGCAGCGGCTCGTCGAGCCCGTGACGCGCGCGCTCCCGAGCGACGCCGACGGACGCCTCACTCCTGCGGCGGCCGAAGCGATCATCGCGCAGGCCGAGCGCGCCCACGCGGTCGCGCTCGGGCCCGGGCTAGGGCGCGGCGACGGTGTTCGCGAGCTCGTGCACGTCTTGCTCGAGCGGCTCGACGTTCCGATGGTGCTCGACGCCGACGCGCTGTGGGCCGTGAGCGGGGCGCTCGATTCGGTTGGCCGTCGGGCGGCGCCGACGGTGCTGACCCCGCACGCGGGGGAGCTCGGGCGTCTGCTCGAGCGCGAGTCGAGCACCGTAGACGCGCACCGGCTCGCGTCGGTCACCGAGGCCGCGGCCGAAACGGGGGCGACGGTTCTCCTCAAGGGGGCAGACACGCTCGTGGCGACGCCGACCGGCGGCACGTTCGTCTGCGACCTCGGGAACCCGGGCCTTGCGACGGCGGGGACGGGGGACGTCCTCACGGGCGTCATCGCCGCCTTCCTCGCGAAGGGGATGGATCCACCGGTCGCGGCCGCCGCCGCCGCGGCGGCGTGCGGCGTCGCCGCCGACCTGGCCGCCGAGCGCCACGGCAAGGCCGGGATGATCGCGCGCGACGTGATCGAGGCGCTCTCTCTCGCTCTCTCCTGAGCGCTTACTGCGCCGTCCAGCCGCCGTCCATCGCAAGCGACGCGCCCGTGATGAACGACGCCTCGGGCGTGCAGAGGAACACCGCCAGCTCGGCGACCTCCGCCGGCTCGATGAGGCGCTTGAGCGCCGGCTTCTCGAGGATGACCTTCTCGATCACCTCGTCCTCCGGGATCCCGTGCGCCTTCGCCTGGTCGGCGATCTGGCGCTCGACGAGCGGCGTCCGCACGAAGGCGGGGCAGATGCAGTTCGACGTCACGCCGTGCGGCGCGCCCTCGAGCGCGATCACCTTCGAGAGCCCCTCGAGCCCGTGCTTGGCGGCGATGTACGCGGCCTTGAAGGGCGACGCGCGGAGACCGTGCGCCGACGAGATGTTCACGATCCGGCCCCAGCCCCGCTCGTACATCCCGGGGAGAACGGCGCGGGCGATGCGGAACGGGGCCTCGAGCATCACGTGGACGATCGTCTCGAACCGCTCGGGCGGGAACTCGTGGAGCGGGGCCACGTGCTGGAGCCCCGCGTTGTTCACGACCACGTCCGCGCGGAGGTCGAGACGGTCGACGACGGACGGATCCGAGAGATCCGCTTGGACGGGGCGGCCGCCGATCTCCACCGCCACCGCGCCTGCGCGCTCGCCGTCGAGGTCGAGGACCACCACGTCCGCGCCGGCCGCCGCGAAGCGCTCGGCGCACGCCTTCCCGATCCCGCTGCCGGCGCCGGTCACGAGGACGGCTCGGCCGCTCAGATCCACGCCGACGGAGCCGTTCTTCATGATTGGGCGGAAATTAGCGCCTCCGCGCCCACGACACGCTCCGAGCTCACGATCGACCTGCGCGCGCTGAGGCGCAACGTGCGCCGGCTCCGCGAGGCGGCAGGCGGCGCCGAGCTCTGGGCGGTGGTGAAGGCCGACGCCTACGGGCACGGCGCCGAGGACGTTGCGCGCGGCGCGCTCGCCGAAGGCGCGGCGGCGCTCTGCGTCGCCACGGCGCGCGAGGGCGAGGCGCTGCGGGCGGTGTTCCCGGAGCCGCGGATCCTCGTGATGGGGCCGCTAGCGGCGGGTGACGACGAGCTCGCGCGCGCCGCGCGCCTCGAGGTCGCCGTGGCGAGGCCCCCGATCCCGGCCGACCTGCCGGTCCACCTCAAGGTCGACACCGGGATGGGGCGCTGGGGGATGACCCTCGCCGAGGCGCTCGAGCTCCCGCGCGGGCGTGTCGTCGGCGTCATGAGCCACCTCGCGACCGCCGACGAGGAGGACGAGAGCTTCGCCCGCACGCAGATCGCGCGCTTCGGCGAGGTTGCCGCGCGCTTCCCAGGCGCCGCCCTTCACCTCGCCAACAGCGCGGGGACGCTCCGCTTCCCCGACGCGCAATTCGACGCCGTGCGTTGCGGTCTCGCTCTCTACGGACTCTCGCCTTTCGGCGACGACCCCGCTCGGCACGGGCTCGAGCCCGTCCTCTCCTGGCGGAGCTACATCGCGCAGACGAAGACGCTCGCCGCCGGCGAGAGCACGGGCTACGGACGCCGCTTCGTCGCCGAGCGGCCGACGCGGATCGGGATCGTTCCCGTCGGGTACGCCGACGGTTTCCGCCGCGGGCTCTCGGACGGCGAGGTGGTCGTCGAGGGAGCCCGGCGCCGGGTCGTGGGCGCGGTCTCCATGGACGCCTTCGCGGTCGAGCTCGCGGCCGAGGAGGTGGGGGCGCCCGTGACGCTCCTCGGCGACGGAGTCCGCGCCGAGGAGCATGCGCTCCGCCTCGGCACGATCAACTACGAGATCACGTGCGGGATCCGCGCCGACCCGAGGCGGGCCGAGAGGAGAGTCGTCGGTGGATGAGCGTGTGCGCGCTGCGGTCGCGGGCGAAGAGGCGTACGTGGTCGGCGGCGCCGTCCGCGACGAGCTTCTCGGACGCCCGATCGTCGACGTCGACGTCGCCTGCCGCGAGCCGGAGCGGGCGGCGCGGCGCTACCGCGATCGCGCCGGCGGGGCGCTCTTCCCACTCTCGGAGCGTCACGGCGCGTGGCGGGTCGCGCTCCCGACTCGGACGGTCGACTTCACGCCGCTCCGAGACGGCATCGAGGCCGATCTCGCCACCCGCGACTTCACGATCAACGCGATCGCCGTCCCCGTCGGCGGCGGCGAGGCGATCGACCCGTTCGGCGGGCGTTCCGATCTCGAGCGCCGCGTCCTTCGCGCGGTCGGGGACGACGTCTTCGAGCACGACCCGCTCCGCCTCCTTCGCGCGGTTCGCCTCGAGCACGAGCTCGGGTTCCGGCTCGAGCCGGCCACGGAGGCGCTCGTCCGGCGCCACGCCGGGCTGGTCGCCCGGCCGGCGGGCGAGCGGATCCTTGCCGAGCTCCGGCGGCTCTCGCCCGCCGGGTTCCGGCGCCTCGACGAGCTCGGGCTCCTCGCCCCGCTCGGCGGGACGACCGAGCGGCTCGACTCCGCCGAGCTCGTCGGCGACCCCGACTATCTCCTCGTCCTCGTCTTGGGCGAGAACCTGACTCGGCTCCCCGTCTCGACGAGGACGCGGCGCTTTGCCACCACGCTCCTCTCGGCGCGCCCTCCGCGCGGCGCTTCGCCGCGCGAGATCCACCGGTTCCGGCGCGCCACCGAGCCGTGGGCGCTCGAGGCGCTGGCGTTCATTGGCGCTCCAGAGCTCCACGAGGCGGTGCGGGCCGCGCGCGACAACGATCCGGCCGAGCCGCTCCTTCGCGGCGACGAGCTCGGGGTTCCGCCGGGCCCCGCGGTCGGCCGCCTGCTCGAGCACGTCGCGGAGGAGCGCGCGGCGGGGACGATCTCGACGCGCGAGGAGGCGCTCGAGCTCGTCCGCCGCGAGCGCGAACGCGCGAGCTAGGGGGTCGAGCCGAACAGGACTACGTCGCTGAACGACTCGCCGTCGATCTGGAAGGCGTAGCAGCCGTCCGGGTCGACGCGCGTGTTCTCGAGGGCGAAGCGCCAGCCGTTTCGCACGGCGCGCGGCCACGTCTCGCGGGCGAGCTCCGTGTCGTCGTCCCAGCTCCCCGCCGGAAGTCGGAGCTCCGAGGAGGGCTTGAGCGCCGAGCCGAACCCGACTCGCCCGCGTGCGTCGAGCCGACGGCCGCGGACGAGCACCGGGCCGCTGTAGTCGGGCGCGCTCGTCCAGACGGTGTCTCCGACATACGTGTAGACACTGTGCGGGTCAGACGACCCGAACGACACGTAGACGGGACCGTCGCCGAGCGCCGCCTCGCCCGCGTGTGGAACATCTTCCGTCGCCGGCGAGAGCGCGGGCGGGAAGACGCATCTCCCCGCACGCATGCGGAGCCGCGGTTGCCGAAACGGCCGGGCGCGCAGGCTGTCGAACGGCGCGGCCGCGCTCGAACCGTCAGCGTCTCGTCCGCCGGGCTGCGTCTCTTCGCCGTGAAAGCATCCGGAGAGGCCGGCGGCCGCTGCGAGCGGGACGAGTGCGAAGACGGCGCGCGCTAAGCGCTGACGCCGGACCGCCACTTGATCGTGCAGCCGACCGGCGGTGTCTCCTCGACCGGCGGCGTCCGCCCGGCGAGCACGGCGTCGAGCGCCCGGCGAAGGTAGGGCTCGGCGCCGTTCGGGTCGCGGAAGTCCGAGTCCGGCGCGCCGTGGTAGACGAGCCGCCGTTCGGCGTCGAACACGAAGACCTCGGGCGTTCGGCCCGGCGAGTAGGCGGCCGCGACCTCCTGCGACTCGTCGCGGAGGAACGGGAAGACGAACCTCTTCTCGCGCGCCCGCTTCTCCATGTCTTCAAACGAGTCGCCGATGTGGTCGTTCGAGTTGATGGAGACGAGGCCCGCGCGCCCGGCGTAGTCGCGCGCGACCTCGTTGATCCGGTCCTCCCACGCGATCACGTACGGGCAGTGGCAGCACGAGAAGACGATTGCGACCGGCTGGCCGTCGTAGTCGTCGAGCGAGTGCATCTCGCCGTCGACGCCGGGAAGCTGAAACGAGGGAGCTTGGTCGCCGATCTTCAGCCGTGCCATCTCGCCTAGGCTACTTTCTCGAGCGCCGGTGACTCCTCTTCCTCGAGAAGGTCGAGGACCGCGGCCTCAACGGCGCTCTGGGAGGCCGGCGCCTCGAGCGCCTCTTCGTCGCCGAGCTCGTCGATCACGCCGCCGATCGTGACGCCTGCCCGGTAGCGGTCGAAGACGCGCGGGTCGATGTAGGAGGCCCGGCACACCGCGGGCGTGTTGCCGAGGTAGTACGCGACCTCCTGGACGGCGCGGGAGATGGCGCGCTTGCGCGCCGTCTTCGACGCCGCCGCCCGCCCCGAGACGGCGAGCGCGACGGCGGCCAGGACGGTGCCGCTCCACGTGCGGAAGTCCTTGGCGGTGAAGTCCCCGCCCGTCGCGACCTTGATGTACTCGTTGATGTCGGAGGAGCGAAGGTCGACCCATCCTCCGTTCTGGCGATAGGCGAGGAGCTCGGGCCCGTCGCGCCGCGCCTTCAGCTCGGCGACGACGTCGTAGACGTCCTCGTCGACGAGCGACTGGACCCGCCGCTTGCCGCTCTTCGCCGGGTAGTCGAACGTGATGAGGCCGCCGTCTCCGAGGCGGACGTGTCGCTTCTGCATCGTGGCGAGGCCGTACGACTCGTTCTCCTCGGCGTACTCCTCGCCGCCGATTCGAAAGAAGCCCCGGTCGAGCAGGCGAACCGCGCACCCGAGGACCCGGTCCCGCGTCATCTCGTCCTGAGCCAGGTCGGCGGTCGCCGTTCTCCGGAGCTTCGGAAGAGCGCGCGCGAAGTCGAGCATCTTGTCGAACTTCTCCTGGTCACGGCGCAGGCGCCACCGCTCGTGGTAGCGGTACTGCTTGCGGCCGGCCGCGTCGGTTCCGATCGCCTGGATATGGCCGTTCGGGTACGGGCAGATCCAGACGTCCGTCCACGCCGGCGGGATCGCCAGCTCGCGGATCCGCTCCACCACCTCGATCTCGTCCACGCGCTCGCCGGTCGCTTCGTCGACGTACTCGAAGCCGCGCCCGCGCCGCCGCCGGCGGATGCCCGGCTCGCACGGGTCGGAGCGCTTGAGGCGGCTCACGCGCCCCGTCTCCCGGGCGTGCCGACGAGCCCGAAGAGGCGGCCCAGCGTGACGGGTGCGACGGCGTGCGCAGCCG
>DASZKB010000118.1:0-11551 GCA_035947475.1 Gaiellaceae bacterium
CTCGAGCGGCTGAAGGCGAAGCTCGCCGCGGACGGGCTCTTCGCGGCGGAGCGGAAGCGGTCGCTCCCGGCGCTGCCGCGCCGGATCGGACTGCTCACGGGGACGGACGCAGCCGCGAAGCGCGACGTCCTCACGACGATCGCCGCCCGCTTCCCGCCGGCGCGCGTGCTGGTGGCCGAGACCTACGTCCAGGGGCCGCGGGCCGCGGGCGGGATCGTCGACGCCCTGGAGCGCCTGTGCGCGGCGCCCGACGTGGACGTCGTCGTGCTCGCGCGCGGCGGCGGCAGCTTCGAGGACCTCCTCCCCTTCAGCGACGAGCGCGTCGTCCGCGCCGTCGCGGCCTGCGCCGTGCCCGTCGTCTCGGCCGTCGGCCACGAGCAGGACACGCCGCTCTCCGACCTGGTCGCCGACGCTCGCGCCTCGACCCCGACGGCGGCCGCCCGCCTCGTCGTTCCCGACGAGGAGGAGCTCCGCGAGCGCCTCGAGCGCCTGCGAGAGCGGCTCGCCAACGACGTCGGCCGGATCCTCGAGCGCGCCCAGCGCGACCTCGCCGCCGACCGCGACCGGCTCGCGCGCGCGCCCGCCCTCCTCGTCGAGCGAAAGCGCGCGTGGCTCGACGCGGCAGCGGGCCGCCTGCGCGCGCTCTCGCCGCGCGCCACCCTGGAGCGCGGCTACGCGATCGTGCGAAGCGACGAGGGCGTCGTTCGCTCGGCAGCAGCCGTGGGCGAAGGGGCGCGCGTCGACGTCGAGCTCGCCGAAGGCGGCTTCGGCGCCCGCGTCGAGGAGGTGCGCGGCTGAGCGGCGAGCTCTCGTTCGAGGAGGCGCGCAAGGAGCTCGAGCGAATCGTCGCCGAGCTCGAGAGCGGCCGAGCCGGGCTCGAGGACGCGGTCGCGCTCTGGGAGCGGGGCGAGCAGCTCTACCGGCACTGCGTCGCGAAGCTCGACGCCGCCCAGGGAAGGATCGAGGAGCTGGGGAGCAAGGTCCGCGAAGCGCAGCCGTGATCGGTTGGCTCTACGACTTCCTCGCCGAGCGTTCGGAACGGGCGGGAACCGCGGAGCGGCGGCGCCGGCTTCTCGCCTCGCTCGAAGGCGAAGTGATCGAGATCGGGGCCGGAACGGGAAGGAGCCTGCCGCACTACGAGCGCGCCCGGCGCGTGGTCGCGATCGAGCCGGACGCGAGCATGGCGAAGCGGATCGAACAGCGCCTCGCCGAGGTTCGCGTCCCCGTCGAGGTCGTCCCAGCGTCGGCCGAGTCGCTTCCGTTCCCCGACGAGAGCTTCGACGCCGCCGTCGTCGCCTTCGTCCTCTGCACGATCCGCGATCCCGTGCGCGCGCTCGCCGAGATTCACCGGGTGCTGCGCCCGGCCGGCCGCCTCGCGATTCTCGAGCATGTCCGGGGCACGGGCCGCGTGGGGTCGTGGCAGGACCGGCTCACGCCCCTGCACCGGCGCGTGTTCGGTGGCTGCCATCTGAACCGCGACACCCGCGCCGCCGTCGCGCGCGCGGGCTTCGACGTCGCGGCGGTCGAGCGCGTGGACCTCTTCGAGCCGATCCCCCTCTACCGCCCGGGGATCATGGGCGTAGCCACCAGGACCTCCTCGTAGAACTCGCCGTTTCGTCGTCCGGTGCGGCGGTTCACGTGCCGGAGGAGGCGCTCCTCGAGCCGAAGGCCGGCGGCCGGCAGGATGGCGTCGTAGAGCGCGCGCGAGTCGTTCACGACGATCACGACCTTCCCGCCCGGGCAGAGGGCGCGCGCCGCGCGGCGCAGAACGGCGGCGATGTCGTCGCAGTAGCCCTTGACGCTCCGTCCGATCTCGTCGCCGTCGCGGCGGTCGAGACCGAGGAGCTCGTACGCATAGGCGTGCTGCTCGTGGTAGTCGATCAGGCCCGGGTACGGCGGTGACGTGAGGACGAGGTCGACCGGGGCGGGCGGGTCGAGCTGCCGCGCGTCGCCGTGGACGACGGTCACCTCGGCGTCCGTGCGAACCTCGGCGAAGTCGCGGACGCGTTGCGCCGCGTCGCGGACGTAGCGCCGGAGGAACTTCCCCGCCTCGCCGACGGGCCGGCACACCCGCCGGTGCTTGTGGCAGACATACGCGTCCGCGACCGGCTCGCGCGGGAAGTCGAGGTCGTCGTGGCGGGCGAGCCGAGCGGAGCGCGCGGCGCGCGAGAGGACGACGCGCCACAGGTCGGGGTACACGGTCCCGGCGATGCGCTCCCTGAAGGTGAGGAGCTCCGCGACGGACCGCGGCGCGAACCAGCGGTCGAGGTAGGGGGATCCCGAGTCGCGAGGGTCGCGGTCGTGCGGCGACGCGAGCCGGACGACGTCGGCGAGCAGCGCGGCCGGCTCGTACGCGGCCGTCTTCACGCGCATGAGGAGGCAGTTGAAAGCCGAGACGTCGCACCCGGCCGCGCGCGCGCCGAACGCGTTCGCCTCGACGAGCGTCGTCCCGGACCCGGCGAACGGGTCCCACACGAGCTGACCCGGCGCCGCATAGCGGCGCAGGAACGTCTCGGCGAGCTGGGGGACGAACTTCCCGAGATACGGGTGCAGGCGGTGGACGTGCTTCGTCCGTTCGCGCTCGGGGAGCTCCGCCTCGGACCACGAGAGTTCCAGGTCGATGCTCGCGTAGAGCGCATGCTGCGTCTGCACGGGCACGGATTTCTCCGCCAAGAGGCGCGGACCTGCCGCGTTATGATCGCGCGCCATGGCGATCTCCGCGGCGGCGCTCAGGAAGGTCCAGCTCTTCGAGGAGCTCGACGACCGCGATCTCGAGCGGCTCGCGACGGAGTTCAAGGAGCGGACGTTCCCCGCCGGCTCGGCGGTCGTGAGCGAGGGCGCGAGCGGGGCGGCGTTCTTCGTCATCGCGGACGGGGAGGCGACCGTGACCCTGGAGGGCGAGGAGCGGGCGAGGCTCGGCCCCGGCGACCATTTCGGCGAGATCGCGCTTCTCGCCGACCGCGTCCGCTCGGCGACGGTCACCGCCGATACGGAGCTCCGCTGCTACGGCCTCACTCCGTGGGAGTTTCGACCGTTCGTCGAGGAGCACCCGCAGATAGCGTGGAAGCTCCTGCAGGCTTTGGCGCGCCGGCTCAGAACTACAGAGCTGACCTAGGTGTCGGCCCGCCGGGCGGCGGGTATCACGACGAAAAGCCTCCGAGGAGGAACTGCATGGGTGTAGGAGTCAGCATCTTTCTCATCGCGGTTGGCGCGATCCTGACTTGGGCCGTCACGATCGAGACTGAGGGGATCGACATCAACATGGTGGGCGTGATCCTGATGGTCGTCGGGATCATCGGCCTGCTTCTCTCGCTCATCTTCTGGTCGAGCTGGGGCGGGTTCGGAAGCCGCCGCGAGACGGTCGTTCGAGACGACCGCTACGACCGGCCGCCGCCCTACTAAGGCGAGGAATCAGCGAGCGGGAGCTCGACGAAGAACGTCGAGCCCTGGCCTTCTTTCGATGCGACCCAGAGACGTCCGTTCATTCGGCGGACGAGCTCGCGGCAGATGTAGAGCCCCAGGCCCGTTCCCCCCACTCCGCGGGTCAGGTTCGGGTCGAGGCGATAGAACTTCTCGAAGATCCGCTGCTGCTCGGTGAGCGGGATCCCGAGCCCTTCGTCGCGCACGGAGATTCGGAGGCGCCGCTCGAGCGGCTCGACGTGCACCTCGACGGTCCCGCCGTTCGGTGAGTACTTGACCGCGTTGTCGACGAGGTTGACGAGCACCTGCCGGATCTTGTCCGCGTCTCCGGCGACGTCCGGGAGCGACGGCGGGACGGCGAGATCGAGCGAGACGCCTTCGGGAAGGTGCGCCCTCGCCGCCTCGATCACCTCCGCGGCGATCGTTCCCGCGTCGCAGCTCTCGCTTCCGACGCGCAGCCTCCCCGAGTCGAGCCGGCTCGCCCAGAGAATGTCGTCGACGATCCGCGCGAGGCGGTCGGCCTCGTTCGCGATGATCGAGACGAGCCGCTCGCGATGGTCCTCGGGGAACTCGACGTCCCGCCGCTGCAGCGTCATCGCGGCGCCGTAGACGGCGGCCAGCGGGGTGCGGAGCTCGTGCGAGGCGGTCGCGACGAACTCCGTCTTCAGCTCGTCGAGCGCGCGCTCCTCGCTGAGATCGCGGAACGCGTACACCGTTCCTTCCGCGAAGCCGACGCCCGAGATCGAGAGCCAGACCTCGCGCCCCTCGATCTCGACCGGGACCGTCTCGGCCCGCGCCGCCGCCGGCGCCGGTGACGGCGCCACGCGGACGAGACGTCTGATCGTCTCCCAGCCGGGGATCGCCTCGGTCGCGGGCCGGTCGAGCACACGGGCGGCCGGCAGGCCGGTAATCCGCTCGGCGGCAGGGTTCCACAGGCGGACGATCCCGTCGCCGTCGAGGAGGAGGACGCCGTCGGCGACGTGCGCGAGGACGCGCGCGGCGTCGGCGCGCTGCTCCGTCTCCTGGTAGAGCTGCGCGTTCTCGAGGGCGAGCGCGACTCGATCGGCCGCGAGCTGGAGCAGCCGCGCGTCGTCGTCCGTGAACGTCCGAGGCGTGAGCGACCCAACGTGGAGCACGCCCAGGACCTCGCCCTCCACGATCAGCGGGACCCCGAGGAGCGACTTCACGCCCTTCTCGCGCAAAAGCGGGTTGAGGACGTCGGCGTGGTCGACGTCGTCGATCACGACGGCGCGCCTCTCCGCCGCGATCTTGCCGGCGAATCCCTTGCCGACGGGGATGCGAACGCCACGCTCGACCTCCTCCTCGAGGCCCTTCGCAGCGCGCGCGGCAAGCACGTCGTCCTCGTGAACGAGAACCGCCGCGGTGTCCGCTTCGAGAAGGACACGGATCCGGTCGAGGAGCTCCTCGAGAAGCTCGTCGAGCTCGCGGTAGGCGAGCGCTGCCTCGGTGACCGACTGAAGCTCGTGGAGCCGCCGGCCCGCCCGCTCGGCGGCAGCGCGGGCGCGGCGCTCGGCGTCGTAGAGCTCGGCCTGCTCGATGGCGAGAACGGCCCGGCGCGCCACCTCCTCCGCCAGCGCGAGGTCGGCCTCTCGGTAGCGCCTGCCCGACTCGGCCATGACGAAGAGCATCGCCCCGAGCGGACGCGCCGTTCCGCGGAAGGGCACGATCATCGCCGAGGTCAAGCCGAGGTCGCGGATCGCTTGCAGGTGCTCGGGGCTCTCCGCCGCGGCCGCGAGCATGTCGTCGCCGACCTCGGTGACGAGCTGCGAGGCGCCGCTCTCCATCACCTTGAGGACGGGATGCGAGCGGCCAACCGGGAAATCCTCGCTGAGCTCACGCACGAGCGCCTCTTTCGCCGGATCGACGTGTGCCGTCTCGAGACGCTCCGGAAGGCCGTCCCCGTCCACCAGGAAGACGACGCACCAGTCGGCAAGGCGGGGGACGGCCAGCCGCGCGACGCTCCTGAGGGTGTCGCTGTACTCGAGTGAGGAGGCGAGCACCTTGTTCGCCTCGGCGAGGAACGCAAGGCCGTCCTCCGCGCGCTTCCGCTCGGTGATGTCGCGGAGGTAGCCGATGAAGAGCGGCGCGCCCGGGGTCGTCACCTCCGTGATGGTGAGCTCGACGGGGAACTCCGATCCGTCCGCCCGCAGCGCGGGTAGCTCGAGCCGTTGGCCGAGGATCTTCGCGCGCCCCGTCTCCAGGTACCGCTTGCGTCCGCGCCGGTGCGCCTTGCGGAGGGAGGGCGGAACGATCACGTCGGCGATGTCGCGCCCGACGATGTCCTCGCGTCGATACCCGAACGCGTTCTCGGCGGCCGGATTGAACTCGACGATCCGCCCCGTGTGGTCCATGCCGATTACGCAGTCGAGGGCGGCCTCGACAACCGCGCTCTTCCGCGCCTCGCTTTGCCGCAGCGCCTGCTCGCCCTCCTTCCGCTCCAGGAACTGCGCGAGCTGGCTGCCGATCGCCGCCATCATGAGCAGCAGCTGGTCGTCCGGCGGCTTGCTCTCCCGGCTGAAGAATTCCGCCACCCCGAGCACTTCCGTTCCGAGGGCGAGGGGGAAGAACAAGGCGCCCCGAAGCCCGGAGCCGAGCGCCGCTTTCGTCCGCAGGAACGCCGGGTCCTCGGTGACGTTCAGGGTCCACGCCGGCTCCCCGCTCTCCCAGACCCTTCCCGGCAAGCCGACGCCCCGCTCGAACGCCGTCGTCGCGCTCAGAGCGTCGAACTCCGTCAGATCGCCGTCGTCTCCCGCGCGCCAGGCGCCGACGAACCGGAGAACCTGCTCTTCGCGATCGATCGTCCAGAGACCGCCGACGTCCCAGCCGACCGCCTGGCAGATCGCGCCGAGGACGCGCGGCGCAGCCTCCTCGACGGTGGTGGCGCCGGCGAGCACGCTCGTGACGACGTACTGCGCCGCCAGCCGCCGCTCCGATCGAATTCGCTCCGTCACGTCCTCGAGGAGGACGAGCGCGGCGGGCTCGCGAAGCTCGGCTAGGCGCGACGCGGTGACCTCGAAGAGCTGTGCCTCACGGTTCGGAGCGACGCGCTCGAGCAGCTCCCCAGGCGCCGGCTCGAGCGACGACAGCGCCTCGCGAAGGAGCCGCGCGAACCGGTCGCGGTCGCGTTCCGCGAAGACGCTCGTAAGCGGGGGTCCGGCGCCGGTCGGGTCCCCTCCGGCGACGATCTCCGCCGCGCGCCGGTTCGCCGCCAGGACGGCCCCGCCGCTGTCGACGACGGCGGCGGCGTGCGGAAGCGCGTCGAGGAGCCGGGTGACGTAGGCGAGATCCTCGCCCCCGCGCGCGCGGTTGGCCGGCACGCGGACGGCTCGCGCTCTCATTCGGCCCTCATTGTCGCAGGAAGCGCGGTCATTGCTTCTATCGGCACAAGAGAAAGACGCATCGCGGTTCCATTTATCCCGCTGTCCTTTTTCGGCCCATCACGCGATCTTCTGTAGAAGGCGGCCGACCGCCTCGCCGAGGTCGCTCAAATCGTCTTTCGACCGCTCGGGCTGTCCGCTCAACCGAAAGACGGCCGAGGCACCGAGCTCGTACAGCGGCGCGGCGGCCCCGGGGTCGACGCGCCCGCCGAAGACGACGCACGCGACCCCCGCGCCGGCGCACGCCGCGGCTACGCCGGCCGGCACCTTCCCCTCAGGGGACGAGCGGTCCACCTGGCCCTCGCCCGTTATCGCAGCGGCCGCTCCCGCGAGCCGGTCGGAGAAGCGGACCGCGTCGAGCACGAGCTCGATCCCCGGCGTCACGCGCGCGCCGAGCGCGGCGAGCGCCGCGCCGAGACCGCCGGCCGCGCCGGCCCCCGGGACGTCGGCGACCGGCCGAAGCTCTTCCATCGCCGCGAGGCGGCGCTCGAGCTCCTCGACCTGTTCCGGGGTCGCGCCCTTCTGCGGGCCGAAGACGCGCGCCGCGCCGCGCTCGCCGAGAAGTGGGTTGCGGACGTCCGCGGCGACCGTGACGGGAACCGGGAGCGTCTCCACGACTTCCCGCATCCCCGAGCCTCCGTCGACGGTCGCGCTTCCGCCGAGCGTGACGATGATCTCGCGCGCGCCCGCCTCGGCGGCGGCGTGGATCAGCTCCCCGAGGCCGCGGCTCGTTGCCCGCATGGGGTCGCGCTCGTCCGGCTCGAGCCGCCAGAGCCCGATCGCCTCGGCGGACTCGACGACCGCGCGGCCGTCGGAGAGAAGGAGGAAGCGGGCCTCCACCTGACGCCCGAACGGGTCGGAGACGCGCGCCCGCCGCCACTCGCCCCCGAGCGCCGCGTGGAGCGCGTCGCCGGTTCCCTCGCCGCCGTCGGCCAGCGGGACCTGCTCGGCGTCGACCCCGGCCCGAGCGAGGCCGGCCGCGAGCACGGCCGCGGCGTCCCGTGCGGCGAGGACGCCCTTGAGCGTGTCAGGGCAGGCGAGGACTCTCAACCGCGATCTGCTCGCCGGGCTCGCTCTCTCGCACCTCGGGCATGCGCCGCAGCATCGCGAACGAGACGCCCTCGCGCATCAGCGAGGCGAGTCCAAGACCGACGCCGACCGAGGCCTCGATCGCCTGGAGCCCGATGCCGAAGCCGAACCCGTGCGCGTACGAGACGCCGTACGCGAGCAGGGGAAGCGCAACGGCGACCTGGACGAGGCCGAAGTTCCCCGGCCAGAGCGGAAAGAGGAGCGCCGCGTTCATCATCACGAGAACCAGCGCGGCCGCCGCGAGGGGGGCGTCGATCTGGAAGGCGCGGAACGCGACCCAGACTGCGAAGAGCTGCGTCGTCCAGCCGAGGACCTGGAAGTACAAGGCGAAGACCGCGGGAGCCGGGCTCCGCAGCACCGCGAGACCCTGCCGCGCCATCGCGAGCAGACGCCGCACGCGGCCCGGCTCCTGGCTGAGCGGAGTGCGGCGGCGGCGCGCCAGCAGGAGCCCGGCAAGGCCCAAGCCGATGCCGACGCCGAAGGCGATCGCGAGCGCCCGCAGCGCCCAGTCGGGTAGACGCGCCGTGAAGACGACGAAGACGACGAGCGGGACGGCGGCGGCGACGTCGAAGAGGCGGTGCGCGAAGATCGTCCCCACGATGGTTGCCCAGGTCCCGCGACCGCGACCGAGGTGACGGGTGAGAACCGGCACGCGCGCGAGCTCGCCCAGGCGCCCGGGCGCAGCCACGTTCGCGAGAAGCCCGACGGAGAACGCCGAGAAGACGGTGCGCCAGCGCGGTTGCGGCGGCGGGAGCGCCTGGTCGAGGACGACCTTCCAGGCGACCGAGCGAAGCGTCGCCGAGAGGACGTTCAGCGCCGCGGCGCCGACGACCCAGCGCCACTCCACCGCGCCGAAGGCCGCGCCGACCACGCCCAGGTCGGGCCCGTGCCACATGGCGAGCCCGACCAGCGCGACCGCGACCGCCACGACGAGCGCCGCGCGCCCGAGCCGCGACCGTGGAACGGGCGGCCTCACCGAAGAGCAATCTCGCGCGCGGGCGCGCCCGCGCCCGTGACCGCTCCGTAGATCTCGAGCAGGCGCCCCACGATCGTGTCCCAGGCGTAGCGCTCCTCCGCGACCTGGCGGGCGGCGGCCCCGAGGGCACGTCGCCGCGGCTCGTCGTCGAGCAGCTCGATCAGGGCCGTCGCGAGGCCGGCGGCGTCGCCGGGCGGAACCAGCACGCCCGTACCGGGCTCGACGACCTCGCTGTAGCCCTCGATGTCCGACGCCACGACCGGGGTCGCGCATGCGAAAGCGCGCGTCAGAACCATCCCGAAGCTTTCGCTCCCGAGCGACGGCGCGGCGAGGGCGCTCGCCTCGCGAAGCTCGCGCGTCAGGTCCTCCTCGGTGACGCTGCCCAGCAGGTCGAGCGCCTCTCCCCGAAGACCCTTTCGGCGGAGCAACCATCGAACCGAGAGCGGGTCGGCGCCGACGACGCGCAGGCGCGCGCCCGTGCGTGCGGCCACTTCGGGCCACGCCCGCAGCAGCACTTCGAGTCCCTTCCGCGGCTCGTGCCTGCCGACGAAGACGACCTTGCGCTCACGGCCGCCGGGATCCGGGTCGGGCGGGAGCGCGACGCCGTTCGGGATCACCTCGACGGGACCTCCCACGAAGCGTTCGGCGACGCGGCGCGCCGGCTCGGAGACGGCGATCTTGTGATCGAGCCGCTCCATCAGAAAGCCGAACATGCGCATGGCCCCCGGGTACCAGCGGAGCTCTCCGGCCGCGTGGAACGTCGCGACCAAGGGGCAGGGCGCGTTCGCGAGCGCGTAGGCGGCGATGAGCGGCGTGATCGGCTCGTGCAGGTGGAGGAGGTCGAAGCGCTCACGCGCGAAGAGGCGCTTGAGCCGCAGCATGGCCGTCGGCGAGATGACGATGTTCGGGAGCGACCCGTTCGCCGGAACGATCACGGAGCGTCCCACCGGCACGAAGTACGGTGGGGCAGGCGTGTCCCGCCCCCGGCGGGGGTGGAGGACGTTCGTCAAGCGCCCGGGCGGATCGTGCCCAGCGATGAGGCGGACGTCGACACCCTGCTCGACGAGCGCCCGGGCCTGGTGGTCGGCGTGCTCCTGCACGCCGCCCCAGAACGACCACGAATAGGGGACGACGATCCCGACCTTCAAACCGCTCCGGACCCTAACTGCCCCTCCCCACCCGCTCGGTCACTGCGAGCGCGGCGGCCTGGGCCGCGCGGCGCGCTTCGGCCTCGTCGACCGTCAGGACCTCGCCCTCCTTCACGACGCGCGCGCCGTTCACCCACACCGAGTCGACGAGCTCCGCGCCCGCCGAGTAGACGAGGTGGTCGACGTAGCTTCGCTCGGTGAAGATGGGAACGACCGTCGAGTCGTCGAGCCGCAGCATCGCCACGTCCGCCTTGCGCCCCTCGGCGAGCACCCCGACGGCGCGGAGACGAATCGCCTCCGCGCCGATCCGAGTCGCCATCGCGAGCGCATCCGGAGCGGGAAGCGCCTTCGGATCGCCGGACGAGACCTTGGCGAGAAGCGGCGCGAAGCGGAGCTCGTCCCAGAGGCTCAGCTTGTTGTTCGTAGCGGCGCCGTCCGTTCCGAGGCCGACCGGGACGCCGGCCGCCAGCAACGCGGGGACGCCGGCGATCCCGCAACCGAGCTTCGCGTTCGACACTGGACAGTGAGCGACCGCGACGCCGTTTCGCGCGTAGATCTCGACGTCGCCGTCGTCGAGCCAGATCGAGTGCGCCGCCAAGACGTCGGCCTCGAAGAACCCGATCTCCTCGAGGGCGGCCGCCGTGCTCTTTCCGTTCCGTTCGTTGAAGGAGTCGCGCTCCCCCTTCGTCTCGACGAGATGCGTGTGCACGAGCCGACCCGCCTTCCGAGCCGCGGCCGCGATCTCGCGCAGGCCCTCCAGCGGGACGGTGTAGGGCGCATGTGGCGCGATGCCGGTGTGGATGCGCCCGTCGGTCCCCTCCCAGCGCTCGCAGAAGTCGAGGACCATGCCGAGCCGTTTCTCCCAGCCGACCAAGCCCTCCCAGCCGCCGACGTCGAGGATCCCCGGCGTCACAACGGCGCGGATCCCCGCGTCGAGCGCGGCGCGGGTGTGGTCCTCCTCCCAGAAGTACATGTCCACGTAGGTCGTGACGCCTCGCTTCAGCATCTCCACGGCCGAGAGAACCGTCCCCGCGTAGACCTCCTCGGGCTTGAGCTTCTGCTCCCGGGGCCAGACGCGCTCGTGGAGGAAGACCTCGAGGTCGACGTCGTCGGCGAGGCCGCGGAAGATCGACATCGGCGCGTGGGTGTGCGCGTTCACGAGGCCCGGCATGAGCAGGCGGCCCTCGGCGGACAGCCGCTCGTCGGCGTCGCCCTCGTACCGCGGGCCCGCGTACGCGATGCGGTCGTCCTCGAGAACGAGGTCGCCCGGCGCGTGGACCGCGTGGTTCTCGTCGCACGTGACGAGGACGCCGCCGGCGAGGAGCGTCCTCATTCCCAGGTCTCGAGGAACGCGGCCTGCTCGCGTGTGAGCGCGTCGACGCCCATCCCGAGCGAGACGAGCTTGACGCGCGCGATCTCCTCGTCGAGCTCGGCGGGGAACTCGTGGACGCCCGGCGCGAGCTCCTCGTGGTGCAGGAGCACGTGCCGGCAAGCGAGCGCCTGCACGGCGAAGGTCAGGT
>DASZKB010000119.1:0-3887 GCA_035947475.1 Gaiellaceae bacterium
ACGGGTAGACCACCAGGTACGGAGCGCCGCGGGGGATGACCTTGCGCACCCGCGTCTCGTCGCGCCCCGTGTACTGCGAGGGCTTGGCCGCTGCGAGATAGGAGTACGGCGTGGTCAGGTAGCCGGCGAGGGGCGTCCCGTTCACGTCGGTGCCGAGATCGCGGAGGTCCTCGTACCGGTCGGTGATCTTCCAGAGGAGGAAGTCCGCGTCCGGGCGGACGCCGACGAGGCTGTACGTCCGGAGCTCCATGCGGCTCGCCCAGTCCTCGACCACCTCCGCGAAGCCATCTTTGCCGGCCGCGCGCTCCTCGACGGGGAGCCGCCGCCACTCGGGATCGACGCGGTAGAGCGTGTAGGCGATGTACTGCGCGAAGGTTTCCTCTGCCACGGCGCAATCGTAGCCGCGTGCGTGGCTCACTCGGCACGCCCAGCGGCGTAGAGTGGGCCATGCCCGGGCGCGCTCGCTCGGCGGGCAGAGCGGACGCGCCCGGGCACCTGAGTGCGACCGGAAGAGGCCAAGCGGGCGACTCGTTGGACTTGGCGTGGCGAACCGACTAGCAGTCGGGCTCGGAGCGCTCGCGGTCGTCGGCCTCGCCGGCTACGGGACGCGCGGCTCGCTCGGCCTCTTCATCGAGCCGTGGGAGAGCGAGTTCGACGCGACGCGCGCCTCCGTCTCCCTGATCTCGTCGCTCGGGTTCGTCGCGCTGGGGCTGGCGCAACCCATCGCCGGGCGCCTCCTCGAATCCCTGCCGCCACGCGGTGTCCTCTTCGGCGGTCTCGCCCTCGGCGCCATCGGGTACGGAGCCGGTGCCTTCGCCCCGTCGCTTCCGGCCGCGATCGTCCTTATCGGCGTCGTCGCGTCGTTCGGCACCGGGATCACGGCGCTCACGACCCTCACGTACATCGCGGGTGAGCTCGTCGAGCGCCGCCAGGGGATTCTGTACGGGATCCTCACCGCCGCCTCGGCCGGCGGTCAGGTGCTCGTCCTGCCGGTCGCGACCGCCGCGCTCGGCGTCTCGCTGCGCGCGGCGCTCCTGACGCTCGGCGCGATCCTCGCGGCGATGGCGCTCGCCGTCCTCGCGCTCGTCCCGCGCGTCGAGCCCGCCCGGCGCATGCGCGCCGGCGGGACCTGGGCGTTCCTGCGCGACGGGCGCTTCTGGCTCCTCGCTCTACCGTTCTTCGTCTGCGGCTACACGACCACGGGCCTCGTCGACACGCACCTCATCCCGCACGCGCTCCACCACGGGCTCGCCGAGACGACGGCCTCTGCCGCGCTGACCGCCCTCGCCGCGTTCAACGTGACCGGCGTGCTGATCGCCGGCGCCCTGACCGATCGCCTCGACCGCGGCGTCATGCTGGCCGCGATCTACGCCGCGCGAGCGGCGTCGCTCCTCGCGCTCCCCTTCCTCACGTCGCCGGAGGGGCTCTTCCTCTTCGCCGCCGCGTTCGGCCTGGCGGACTTCGCCACCGTCCCGCCGACGACGTCCCTGACGCGGTCGATCTTCAGAGCAGGCGGCTGGGCCCTCGCGATCGGCCTGCTCGGCGCCTCGCACCAGGCGGGCTCGGCGCTCGGGGCCTTCCTGGGCGGGTGGCTCTACGACCGCACCGGAACGTACACGTACTCGTTCGTCTCGGCGGCGGTCACGCTCGTGATCGCGGCCGGCCTCTCGTACGCGCTTCGCGAGCGCCCTCGGCTGACGCCGGCCCCGGCCCCCGCATAGATCGCCGTTCGCCCGGACGCCGCGCGGAATGCCGCGTCCAACGTCCCGAAGGGCGGACGCTCAAGGTCCGGCGTATCGGGCCGCCTTGACGCTCCCGCCGCGTTCAAGCGGCCGACGGGCCCCGACGATATCGCTGGAGGCGTGCACCCTGCCCGGAGGTCGACGGTCGGAATCGCGTGGGCACTGGTTGCCTGTCCGCTCGTTGCGTGGTTCACGGCCCTCTACGCGGATAATGCGACGCAGGGGCGGCTGGGCGCCTGGACTCTGCTCATCCTCTTGCTTGTCCCGGCCGCGCTGGCCGCGGTCGTCAACCTGGCGCTCGGCAGAGGGCGCAGATCCGCGCTTGCGGCGGCGCTGCTGGCGACGCTGGTCAGCGGGGTGGGCTTCGCCGCGTTCGTCATCTACTTCTTCTTGACGGTTCCGGACGACTTCTTCACCTGAACGCAGCCGGGGCACGTACCGGGCCGGCGCTTCGCCGAACGGGGCCGCCGGGTCGGCGCGAGACTGAACGACCGTGAGCGAGCAGCTCGCCGAACTGATCCGCGAGAACCAGCCGTGCGTCGCGCTCACGGGTGCCGGCGTCTCCACCGAGAGCGGGATCCCCGACTTCCGCTCGCCGACGGGAATCTGGGCGCAGTTCGACCCGCGCGAGTACGGCTCGCTCGGCGCGTTTCGCCGCGATCCCGCCAAGGTGTGGCGCTTCTACGCGCCGCGCTTCTCGATGCTGACCGACGCCGAGCCGAACCGCGGCCACCGGGCGCTCGCCGAGCTCGAGCGGCTCGGCTTCCTCGAGGCGGTCGTGACGCAGAACATCGACCTCCTCCACGAGCGTGCGGGGAGCCGGAACGTCGTGGAGGTACACGGCTCGATCCGCACGTCGACCTGCCCGCGCTGCGGCGCGCGCTACGCGCTCGCCGACGTTCTGCGGCTCGTCGAGGCCGGTGAAGGCGCGCCGGCCTGCCCAACCTGCGCCGCGATCCTGAAGCCGGACGTCGTCTTCTTCGACGAGATCCTCCCCGAGGAGGCGATCGACCGCGCGTTCGCGCTGGCCGAGCGCGCCCGGCTCCTGCTCGTGGTCGGCTCCTCGCTCGAGGTCTATCCCGTGGCCGGCCTCCCGTTCACGACGCTCGAGGCGGGCGGCAAGGTCGCGGTCGTGAACGAGGGGCCGACCGCGGTCGACAGCCGAGCGACCCTGCGACTGTCCGGGAAGGCGGGCCCGATCCTGGCGGAGACGGTGGCTACGCTTGCCGCGGGGTGAGCGTCGTCGCCGAGAGCCGCACCGAGCGCATCGAAGCGCAGCTGAAAGGCCTTCCGGCGAAGCCGGGCGTCTACCTCTTCCGAGACAAGCACGACGCCGTCCTCTACGTCGGCAAGGCGAAGTCGCTGCGGCCCCGCGTCCGGGCCTACTTCCGCGGCGGCGACGCGCGCAAGGGGCTCGAGCAGATGGTCGGCCGCGTCGAGCACGTCGAGGTGATCGTGACGAGCACCGAGGCCGAGGCCTTCCACCTGGAGCAGAACCTCATCCGTCGCCACCGGCCGCCGTTCAACGTCCGCCTCCGCGACGACAAGTCGTACCCCTACATCGCCGTCACGGTCGAGGACGAGTACCCGCGCGTCATGTTCACGCGCGAGCGGCACCGCCGCGGAGTCGTCTATTTCGGGCCGTACGCGAACGCGAAGAAGGTGCGCCAGACGCTCGACGTCCTGAACCGAGTCTTCAAGTTCCGGCCGTGCGAAGGGCCGAAGCCCGGCCGCCACTCGGGGATCCCTTGCCTCGACTACCACATCGACCGCTGCCACGCGCCGTGCGTCGACTACATCTCGCAGGAGGACTACGGCGCGCTCATCGAGCGCGTGATCGAGTTCCTGTCCGGCGAGACACGCCCGATTCTGCGCGAGCTCGAGGAGAAGATGCGAGCGGCCGCCGAGCGCGAGGACTTCGAGGAGGCGGCGCGCTACCGGAACCGTCTCTTCTCCGTCCGGCACCTCGCCGAGCGGCAGGCGGCTGACAAGCGCGCGATCGGGACCGTCGACGTGCTCGGGGTCGCCGCCGACGGCGACAAGGCGGCCGTACAGGTCTTCCCGCTCCGCGAGGGGCGGCTGGTCGACCGCTACAGCTTCTACCTCGACAACGTCGCCGGCCAGGACCTCGCCACGCTCGTCGAG
>DASZKB010000120.1:0-5324 GCA_035947475.1 Gaiellaceae bacterium
CTGACCGCCTCGCAGCTCGAGCTCGTGGAGGTCTCGCGCGACGGTCAGTTCGCGCGGCTCACGTACCGCGTGCGCCGCTGATCCGGACGCTCCGCGCGCGCCCGCTCCCCGTTCGTCGTCTTCGGCTTCCCGCTATTGTGCGCCGCTCTCCGAGGACAAGCGAAGGGGGACTCTCATGCCCGAGAACGAGAAAGACCCGCTCGAGCGGGAAGACGCGCTCCGCGAGCTGAATCGCTCCCTCGAGCTCGAGGCAAGGGCGGCGCTGGCCTACGCGGTCGCCGCCGGATCCCTGACCGGGATGGAGGTCCAGCACCTCGGAGGGCAGCTTTACCACTTCGCCGTGCGCGAGCTCGAGGACACGCGCAGGCTCGTCGAGAAGATCGTCGCCCTGGGCGGCGAGCCGTCGACCGAGATCGCTCCCGTCTCCTTCGATGCCGACGCGCGCAGGGCCTTCGAGAAGCTCGTCGCCAACGACGAGGAAACGCTCGAGGCGCTCGTCGAAGTCATCCCGCACACCGGCAGCGTCGGCGAGGGCGAGGCGCTGGAGCATCTCGTCGAGCATCTGATCCTGCAAAAGCAGGAGCAGATCGACTTCCTTCGCCGCGCCCTCGGTCCTAGCTGACCCTCGCCGCGAGCGGCCGGGCTGAGCCCGCCTCGTGCGCGGCGCCTAGCGCGCGCCGGCCGACCTACCCGCATCAAGGGCGCGCCGGAGGCGGTCGCCGAGGAGCGCGAGTCGCTCCACCGGCTCGTTGCTGAACACGAAGCGAACGTGCCGATCGGCGACTTCGCCGCCCCAGCCCCGCATGGGGGTGGCCGCCACCTTCTCCTCGAGCAGGCGGTCGGAGACCTCGACGCAGTCGAGCCCGAGCGCCGCGACGTCGAGGAGGAGCGACCATGTCCCGCCCGGGCGCGTGGCGGGAAGGCCTTCGAGCTGCCGGAGCGTCTCGTCACGGCGGCGCTCGATCTCCGCGTTGGCGGCGCGGAGGTCGTCGTCGGGCAGGCCGAGCGCGACGCGGGTTCCGATCTGCGCGAAGCCGCTCGGTACGAGACCGTTGTAGATCTGGACGCGCGAGACGTCGTTGACGAGGTCGCCAGGCGCAACGACCCACCCGACGCGCCAGGCGATCATCCGCTGCTCGAGCGTCGGCGCGCCCACCGTCACGGTTCGATCGCGCATGTCTGCGAGTCCGGCCGGGTGGCGGATCGGGCGGCCATCGAAGAGGACGCTCTCGAACCACGAGAGATACAGGAGCCACAAGCCCCGCTCGCGGCACAGCGAAGCCATCGCCTCCCACTCGTCGTCGCTCGCCACCCAACCGGACGGCAACGACGGGCTGCTGATGAAGAGGACGCGCGTGCGGTCCGACACGGCGGCCCGCAGCGCGTCGACGTCGAGTCGCCACTCGCCTCGATCGACATGCAGAGGAACGAGTCGCGGGGCGGCGCCGACGAGGCGGACGCGGTTCAGCATGCCCGCGTAGGTCGGGTCGGTGAGGACGACCTCGTCGCCCGGGTCGGTCAGGCAGAAAAGCGCGTCGAGCATCGCATCACCTTCGCCGCTCGTGATGACGATCTCGCGGCGACCGTCGTACCGCGGCCCGCCGCGCCGCTCGATGTACCCGGCGACGGCTTCCTTGAGGTCGTCGCGGCCCGTGAACGGGAGCCAGCTGTTCGCCTCGTCTTCGCCGATGGCCGCGCGGGTCGCTTCCATTGCTTCCCCGGGGGGTTGGATGTCGGTGTCCAGGTTCTCGAGGCGGAGGACGTCGGGGTCGTCGCCCGCCGCGGCCGCGACGCGGTCGATGTTGAAGCCGGGGATGTTGTCGAGCCGGTGGACGCCCATCAGATGAAGAGCGTGTCCCACTGGTTGGCGACGGCGTTCAGCGCGTGGAGGAGGGGCTCGTGCTCGCCGCGGCGGATCCGCAGAACCGCGTCTGGGATCTTGATCGACTGCTCGGTGCCGTCGGCGAGCCACACCGAGCGCGAGGCGGTGGCTAGGAAGACCTGCGCCTCGCTCTCTATGACCGCATCGGTATCGGGGTCCTGGACGAGGAGCTTGAAGCACGGCGTGAACTCGCGCGAAAGGTCGACGAAGACCCAGGAGAGCGTCCGGCCTTGCTCGTCGATCGTGATTCGCCCGCGCTCGTCCCGCTCCTCGACGGCCAGGGCCGCGCCGCGACGGTTGCCCCACTCGGTCACCTGCGGCAGAACGAGCTCGGTCCAAAACAGCCGGATCGGGGCGGCTGACGCGTCGAGAACGAAGCGGATCTTCGTGATCCGCTCATTCTCGAGCGCGGGCTGCAGGAAGTTCCGGAAGCCTTCGGGATACGCGAGCCCGCCCAGCGGCACGCGGAACCAGTACATGACGCCGGCGCCGTTCGCGGCGAAGTCGCGTCCGTCGCGCGCGACCATCTCCCAAGGACGGACAACGGCCACCGGCGAAGGCGCGGTTCGGGCCGGCGCCGCAGCCGGTTTCCTCGCGGCCCCTGCGGCGCGGGCGGTCACGAGCTTCTCGCCGCGAAGGCGTCGGAGTGGACGAGTGATGTTCGCGTTGTACGGCTCGAAGATCTCGAGGCCCGGCTCGCCCCTTTTGAACTGGTAAGCGCCGTGGTCCTTCCAGGCGATCCGTTTCTTCGTTAGCCAGCTGAACGCGTCGTTGTAGACGGGGCGCGTGACGCAGACGTGGCCGTCCGATGCGAGAGACATCGCGCGCGCCGACCAGTCGACGTGACGGCCAAAGACGTCGACGGGGCGGCCGGCGACCGACTCGACCTTCACCTCGCCCACGTCGAGGCCGATCCGGACGCGCAGGTGCGGGTGCTCGTGCATGCGGTCCTGGATCTCGAGCGCTCGCTCGACGGCGAGCGACGGCCGCTCGAAGAGCGCGATCACCCCGTCGCCGGTCGACTTCACCACCTCGCCGGCGCCGTCGCGGGTGACCACGTCTCCCACGAGGCGGTCGTGCTCCCTCCGGAGCGCGTGAAACGCCTCCTCGTCGCTCTGCTCGGCGAGCAGGTCCTTCAGCACCGTGGAGCCGCGCATGTCGTCGAAGAAGACAACCCGCACGCTCATCTTCTCTTCCCGTCCTGTGAACGGAGACGCGTCGTTCACACCGCCGACCCTACTTCGAGAGGACACCCCGCCTCAACCGGAACGGCGGATGGCGGGTGAGCTGGGCCGGTCTGGGCGCGGCGTCCGCGCCCGAGGTGTAACACTCGGCGGGTTGAGCTTCTTCCACGACATCGCAGCCGTGGAGCCGCAGAGGATCTGGGACGGCGTAGTGGCCCGCGTCGTGCACGGCGAGCGGATCACGTCCGCTGTCGTCGAGCTCGATCCGCGCAGCGTCGTCCCCGAGCACCAGCACGAGAACGAACAGCACGGCATCGTCCTATCTGGCTCGCTCGTCTTTCACATCGGCGACGAGTCGCGCGAGCTCCGCGCTGGCGCGCTCTACCGCATCCCGCCGAACACGCCTCATGGCGTCGAGACGGGACTCGGAGGAGCCGTCGTCGTCGACATCTTCTCGCCCGTCCGGGACGACTGGCAGACGCTCGCGCGGGAGGCCTCGCGGCAGCCGCGCTGGCCGGGGTAAGCGGCCCGTTCGCTAGCGGCCCGGGATTCCGCTCGCGAGCGGCTTCACGAGCCAGGCGAGCGCGAGGAATGCGTACACCAGGACGGCGAACAGGATCCCGAAGAGCGCGACGAGCCGCACTATCAGCGACTGCCCGTTCGAGAACATCGGGTCGATCACGACGGGGGCGATCGTCAGCGCGACGAACGCGACGGCCGCGTGCACGAAGTTCGCCCCTAGCGTCTCCGGCGCGAGGCCGGGGAAGCGGAGATCGATCCAGACCGCGACGAGGGCGGCGCCGAGCGCGAGGAGGAGAAGGAAGATCGCCGGGCTCATCGCCGCTCGAACTGAAGCCGAGGCCGAAAAGCGGCGCGCTGACCGTTCGGCTAGGTCGCCTGTCCCTCGAGGTTAGGACCGATCCCGCCCCGCCGCCCGGGGGCGCGCAGCGAGCGCGGTACGATCCGCCGAAGTGGCGTCCGTGAACCGGCGATGAAGAAACGGCTCGAGCGCCAGGCCCGAAACGAGGGGCTCATCCGCAACGTGAACGAGCGCATCGAGCGCGTCGACAAGGATGCCGACGCGCGAGGCTGGGCGCCCGCGGGCGGCTACTTCCAGTTCCACTGCGAGTGCGGCCGCGCCGGCGGCTGCGGAGCGAAGGTCCGGATGACGATCGACGAGTACGAAGTCGTCCGTCTCCAGGACGACCGCTTCGCGGTCGCGCCTGGACACGAGGACGGCGCGATCGAGCGCGTCGTCGTGACGAACGACCGGTTCGTCGTCGTCGACAAGCTCGACCAGGTCGAGGCGCTCGTGGCGGATGACCCTCGCGGCGCGCCGTCCGCCTAGCACAGCGCGGCCGGCGTCCGAAGCGTCCCTCGATCGAGTGAAAACGAGCGCGGCGCGCGCAAGAAACCACGCGGCGTCCTGTCCTAAGTAGAACAGCCGCACGCCGCAGCAATGAGAAGAACACGTAGCGCGATACTCGCGTTGTCTCTCCTTGGCGTCGTTCCAGACGCCGCCTGGGCCCAGATTGGCTTACCGCCGACAGATCCCGCCGCCGTCTCGGCGACGGTCGCCGTCGGCGCCGAGGCGCCCGCCGTCGGCGTAACGGCCGACGTCACCGCCGCGGCAGCGGGGCGTGGTTCAGGTGCCGCGTCTGTCGCCGCCGCCGCGACCTTCCGCACGGCGGACGTCGGCGCGTCCGCGCGCGCTACCGTTGCGGCGGACGGCGTCGGCGGCCCGGAGCTAGCGCTCCAGGCGGCGGTCGGTACCAAGACGAGCCCCCAGGCTCGCCGCCTGGTCCCCGGGCCCGCGAGCGACGAAGCGCCCGTTCGTTCGACACGGGCGAACGAGCGGAGTTCGAAGCCGGACAAGGCGAAGGCGGCCGACGCGCCGGCGCAGGCCGAGAAGACCCGCGCCGCTCGGCAGCCGGTCACGCGACCGATCGGGGACTTCGTCGAGCAGACATCGCTTTCGCTCGAACCTCCAGTCGACCCTGCGCCCAGCGCTCCACGTTCTGCGGAAGACGTGGATTCGAACGTCGGCGGCCCGTCACCCGACGAGGCTGTTCCCTCCGCTGCGGGCGTGTCCGCGGCGGCGACGCTCCTCTCGCTCGCAATCCTCTTGATCCCGCTCGCCGGCTGGGCCATCGAGCACGCTGCGGCGGGATCGCCACGTCGCCTTTTCCTCTCGCTTCTCGAGCGCCCCGGCTAGCTCGCTTCCGGGCCTGAGCGTTCCGCCGGCCTTCGGCCGGCGG
>DASZKB010000121.1:0-2643 GCA_035947475.1 Gaiellaceae bacterium
ACGACGACCACCGAAGCGCCCGAAGAGCCGACGGAGACCACCGAGACGACCACCACGACTCCGTAACAGTGGGCCGTCTCGCCGCTCTCCTCGCAGTCGCCGCCGTCGTCTGCGTCGGCTGCGGAGGCGGCGCGAACGCGAACGAGGTCCTTTCCGAGACTGCCGAGAACCTGGGCGAGATCCGGAGCGGCGACCTCTCGCTTCGCCTCGTCGTCGCGGCGGCGGGCGGCGAGCAGGTGGGCGTCGAGCTCGCCGGCCCGTTCGCGTTTCCCGAAGGCGAGGAGCTGCCGCTCGCTGACGTCGAGGTGACGCGCATCGCCGGTGAAGAGCGCACCACGGTCAGGTTCATCTCGACGGGAGAGCGCGCGTACGTCGAGGTCGGAGAGGAGACGTTCGAGCTCCCCGGCGCCCAGGCGGAGCGCTTTCGGGGCGCCCGCGGTGGGGGGACGAACGGCGGCGGTCTCGCCGAGCTTCGGATCGAGGACTGGTTCGGCGACGCGGAGCTCTCCGACGGCGGCGAGGTCGGAGGGGCCGAGACCGACCGAGTCTCCGCCCGGCTCGACGTCGTCGCCGCCGCGAACGACCTGCTCGAGCTCGCCCGAGCGTTCGGAGGGGTCGACGCGCGGGCGCTCCGCGGCGCGAGCGCCGACCAGCTCCAGCGGGCGGTCGAGTCGGCGACGATCGTCGTCCACACGGGCGAGGACGACCGCCTGCTGCGCCGGCTCGCGATCGACGCCCGGCTTCGGCCCGACGTCCCGCCGGAGCTCGACGACACGCTCGGGACGTTCGGACGGGCGCGGTTCACGCTCGAGCTCGGCATCGCGAACCCGAACCGCCCGGTCTCCGTCGAGGAGCCCGAGAACGCTCAGCCGTATCCCGAGGACTAAGGCTCGGTATGAACGATCACGTCGGCGATCTCGGGATGCGCCCGCCTGATGCGCTCCTCGATCTCGCTCGCGCGGGTGTGCGCGTCGGCGAGGCGGCTCCCCGCCTCCAGCCGTAGCGTCAGGAACGCGACGAGCCCGCGCTCGGTCCCGAGGAAGCGAAGCTCGTCCGGGTCGGTGCCCGTCTCCTCGCGGACGATCCGCTTGACGCCGGCCGCCTCGTCCTCGGGATATACGGCGCGCGCCTCGGCGATGTCGCCGAGCGGCTCGAGGTGCGTCTGCACGGAATCCGCTTCCGGAATCACCTCGCGGATGGCCGTCTCGACCCGCGACGCCACCGCGTGCGCCTCGTCGAGCGAGAGCGAGCCCGGCAGCTTGAGGTGGAGCGAGAGCTCGGTGCGGTCGCCGACCTCGAGGACGACGATGTTGTGAACCTCGCGCACGCCCTGGACGCGGAGCGCAGCCTCGTGCGCGCGCTCGCGGAGCTCGCCTTCGGCGCCCTGCGGCTCGACGTGGACGACGACGTCGGCGCCCGGAATCGCCCCCTCGACCGCCTCCTCGACCGCGCTCGCGGCCGCGTGTCCCTGCTCGACGGCCGCCGCCGGAGGCACGCCGATCACCACGTCGGCGAAGTGGCGCCCGGCCGCGCGGCGCATCCGAAGGCGGCGAAGCTGGACGCTCGGCGCGAGCCGCTCGATGGCGGCGACCGCCGCCGCCTGCGCGTCCGCCGGAGCCCGGTCCATGAGGACGTCGACGTTCTGGCGGATGAGGCGAGCGGCGCCGGCGAGCACGAGCGCAGCGACGAAGAGCGCCGCGACCGAGTCGGCGTCCGGGTAGCCGGCGCGCGCGGCGACGAGGCCGACGAGCACGGCGAGCGAGCCGGCCAGGTCGCTCGCGAAGTGGAGCGCGCTGGTCCCGAACGCCGCGCTCTCGTACCGGCGCGCCGCCCGCGTGAGGACAAGCGTCCTGCTCGCGTCGATCGCGAGGACGACGCCGAGGACGACGAAGGCGTACCAGGCCACGTCGAGCTCCGGAGGCGCATCGGCGGCGAGGCGCTGCACGGCCTCGCCGGCGATCAGGAGGCTCACGCCCGCGAGGATCGTCGCTTCGGCGAGCGCGGCCAAGTGCTCGGCCTTGCCGTGCCCGTACGGGTGCGCCCGGTCGGCCGGCCTGCCCGCCACGCCGACCGCGAAGAACGTGAGGGCCGCGGCGGCCAGATCGGTGCCGGAGTGCGCCGCCTCGGAGAGGAGACCGACGCTCCCCACAGCGAGCCCCGTCGTGAGCTTCAGGACGACGAGCACGACCGCCGCAACGATGGAAACGAAGGCGATGCGGCGCTGCGGGGTCACGTGGCTATTGTTCCCGCCATGGCACAGGCGCCCGACACGGGCCTTCGGTACGCGCTCGTCTGCCCCCACTGCAACAAGCCGTTCGAGTCGCAGCTCCTGAACGGCGGCGCCGCCCGCCACCAGGGCTTCAAGTGCCCGCACTGCCGTCTCTTCGTCGCCCTCGATCGCGCGGGCGACAAGGACGTCCTCGACCCGCCGCGCTAAGCGCGAGCGCCTGCCCGGCCGATAGAGGCGGGGTCGCCGTCGCCGCCCGCCCGCGAGTAGGTGTTGGCGGCGGGCGCGCTGCCCGCTAGACGCAGTCCTTCAGACCCTGCGCCTCGGGAAGTCCCTCGAGCTTCTTGAGCGTGTTGTTCTCGATCTGGCGAATGCGCTCGCGCGTCACCCCGAAGGCGCGGCCGACCTCCTCGAGG
>DASZKB010000122.1:0-6120 GCA_035947475.1 Gaiellaceae bacterium
ACGCGCTCCGGCCACGACTCGAGGAGCTCCATCTCCTCGAGCAGCCGGTCGGCGTAAGCGGTGATGCGGAAGAACCACTGCTCGAGGCTTCTCGCCTCGACCTCGAAGCCGCAGCGCTCGCAGCGGCCGTCCACGACCTGCTCGTTCGCGAGCACCGTCTGGTCGTTCGGGCACCACTTGACGGGCGCCTCCCTGCGGTAGGCGAGGCCCTGCTCGAGGAACTTCAGAAAGAGCCACTGCGTCCAGCGGTAGTACGTCTGCTCGTGGGTGGAGATCTCCCGGCTCCAGTCGATCGCCCACCCCATGCGATGCATCTGGCGCCGGATGGCGGCGATGTTGCGCTCGGTGATGACGCGGGGGTGGCCGCCTTCCCGGATGGCGGCGTTCTCGGCCGGGAGGCCGAACGCGTCGTAGCCCATCGGGCGCAGCACCTCGTAGCCGTTCCGGCGCCGGAAGTGAGTGATGACGTCCCCCAGGGTGTAGTTCTTGACGTGTCCCATGTGGAGCTCGCCGGACGGGTACGGCAGCATCTCGAGCACGTAGCTCCGCTTCGTGTCGCGGTCGGCCGGCCGCTCGGGGTTGGGCACGACGAACGCGCGCTCACGCTCCCAGCGCTCCTGCCACTTCCGCTCGATCGTCTCGGGGTCGTATCGCTCCATCACGTCTCCTGACACGAAAAAGCCTCTCTTGCGAGAGGCCCGGGGAGAGTCGAGCAACCGGCGCGCGCCGCTCGCTAGCTCTCCTTTCCGCTGGTAAGGACGAGTGTCACCGCTCGCAAATGTAGCTTTCTGGCCGTGCTCTTGACAAGGCTCGGGGTCCCGAAGCTCTGGGGAGAGGACCACGAGGCCGTCTGGCCGTTCCTCCGCCGCTTCGTCTCGCCGATCGTGGTCGCCCTGGCGCCCTCCTACGGCTACGGGCTCGAACGCGTGCCGGCCGACGGAGGCGGCGTCGTGGCGGCGAACCACCTCTCGGCGATCGACCCGCCCCTCGTCGGCGCCTTCTGCCCGCGCCCGGTCATCTTCATGACGAAGGCGGAGCTCCTCGCCATCCCGGTCGCCGGCGAGCTCCTCACTTGGGCGGGCGCGTTCCCGGTGCGGCGAGGAGAGGGTGACCGCGAGTCCGTCCGGCAGGCGCGTGCGCTCGCGCGCCAGGGGCACCTCGTGGGCGTGTTCGTCGAGGGAACGCGGCAGCGCTTCGGCCACCCGGGCCGCATGCACCCGGGCGGCGTCATGATCGCGATTCAGGAGGGCGTGCCGATCGTCCCCTGCGGTCTCTACTCGTTCGGGTGGGGCCTGAGGCAGCGGAGACCGTGCGCCCTCGTCTGGGGCGAACCGATGGACCTCTCCGAGTATCCGCGCTCGGGCCGCGGCTACCGCGAGGCCGCCCAGATCGTCGGCGGGGAGATCACGCGGCTGTGGCGGCTGGCAGGCGACGCGGTCGGAGGCGGGTTCCCCCCCGTGCTCGCGGACGGGAGCAAGCGGAGCGGACTGGTTCCGCCCACACGGACCCGACCGTCACGGGCCGTCGCCGTCTCCGCCGGCTGACGGGCGCTGGATGATGTCCAGCTCCTCGGCGAGGGCGAAGAAGCCGCGCGCGTAGGGCGACTCGCTCGTGCGCTCGCGCACCTCGTCCCAGTCGATCTGCTCGCGGAGCGCGCGCGCGATCTGAAGCACGCCCCCGTAGTCGAGGTGGGTCTCCGAGAGCGCGAGAAGCTTCGTCACGACGATGTCCTCGAGCGCCATCAGGCGCATGCGCACCGCGTCCACCTCACGCTCCTCTCCACGGCCGAGGACCTCGTCGTCGACGGGCCCGATCGTCGGGCGGAAGATGAGGTCGACGAGGACGTCGTTCGAGTCGTACGCCTTGAGAAGCCAGTCCTCGGGCGGGTTCTCGGGCCGCATCCCGGACGCGACGAGCGCTTTCTGGGCGCGTTCGGCGTCGTCGGGCTTCACCATGAAGTCGAGGTCGTGGTCCGTCTCGGGGCCGCCGCGCGCCCAGGCGGCGAGCCCGCCGCCGAGGAGAAACGGGACCTCGGCTTCCCGGAGCGCCGCAGCGCCCTTCTTCATCGTCTCCCTGAGAGCGTCGAAGTCCTCGTTCGGCACGGTCGTCCGCTACCCCTAGAGTCCCAGGACGAATCGCGAAGATGTCTTCCATGGGCGAGAAACGGGTTCGGATCGCCGCCGCCGGCGACATCCATGTCGGCCCCGACTCGCGCGAGCACGCCGCCGCCGCGTTCGCCGACGTTGCCGAGGAAGCGGATCTCGTGCTCCTTGCGGGCGACCTGACGAACCACGGGGAGCCCGACGAAGCGGCCGTCCTCGCCGACGTCTGCCGAGGGCTCGAGGTGCCCGTCATCACGGTCCTCGGAAACCACGACTGGCACGTCAACCGCAGCGACGAGGTCGTCGAGGTGCTCACCGAGGCGGGGATCGTCGTCCTCGACCGCGACTGGACGACGCGCGAGGTGAACGGGATCGAGGTGGGGATCGTCGGCACGAAGGGCTTCATCGGGGGTTTCCCGGACACGGAACTGCCCGATTTCGGCGAGCCGCTTCTCCGTCAGGTCTACGCCGAGACGACGGCGGAGGTCGCAGCGCTCGAGCGCGGCCTCGCCGCGATCGCGCACTGCTCGGCGCGGATCGTCCTTCTTCACTACGCGCCCACGACGACGACGCTCGAGGGAGAGCCGCGCGTCATCTGGGCGTTCCTCGGAAGCGACCGGCTCGCCGGCCCAATCGAGGAGCATTGCCCCGACCTCGTTCTGCACGGTCACGGTCACTCGGGGACGTTCGAAGGGTTCATCGGGACGGTGCCCGTCTTCAACGTCGCCGTCTCGGTCATGGGCCGCGACTTCTGGTTCTTCGACGTCGACGGCTCGGAAAGGGGGCAGATGGGTAGAGAGCTTCGATCCGTCAGTCATCAAGAGGTCGGAAAGGGGACGAGGTGGCAGAAGCGTTCAGCGAGCAAGAGCTAGAGGCTCTACGCGACCGCGCGCACGAGCTAGCGCGCGACGCGGAAGACCCAGGCTTGCGATCGGCGTTGCAGCTGCTCGGCGAGGCCGCGGACAACCTGATCCCGAAGGTCCGCGCGGCGCAGGACTAGTTCGCGATGGAGCCAACGGGACTCGAACCCGTGACCTTCTGGCTGCCAGCCAGACGCTCTCCCAACTGAGCTATGGCCCCAGACCCGGGCAGTGTACCGGCGATCGCCGTTGCCTTCCGAGAGAACAAGGCCAGAACGTTTGCCGCCTCTCCCGGCGGGGTATCGAGTCAGCACCGTCGGGAGGCTTGGCATGGCGACACGGTTCAAAGAGGCGGACGCTGCGACGGCGTCGCGGCGCGCCGGCGGCCGTGCCAAAGGGGAGTTCCGGTGCACCGAGTGCGGTTACGGGGTCGTCGTCTCGAAGACGCTCCCGGCGTGCCCGATGTGCCACGGCGACACGTGGGAGTCAGCTCCCTGGCGCCCGTTCACGCGCGCCGCGGCGCCGCCGGCCGACCGGGACCTCGACCACGTCTGGGACCTACCGCTCTAGGTGATCGACGAGGGCCCTGAGGGGCGGCGCAAGCGTCGGCTCGCGCTGCCGCCGCTCACGTTCCTGACCGGCCTCTTCGCCGTGGCCGCGATCATCATCGTGGTGATCCTGCTCATCTATCTCCTCGGCGGGACGGACGTCCGGCGCTAACGGCTAGCGCGCCGCGGCCGGCTCGATCGACGGCACGTCGCCCCAGAGCTCCTCGAGCCGGTAGTACTCGCGCGCCTCCGGCGTGAAGACGTGGAACACCACGTCGAGGTAGTCGGCGAGGATCCACGTGCCGTGCTCGACGCCGTCCACGCGGCGCGGCGTCACGCGCTCGTCGGCCTTGAGCCGCTCGCGAACGTCCTCGTAGATGGCCTGCGTCTGCCGCGGGTTCCGCCCGGTGCAGATGACGAAGTAGTCGGTGAACGAGCAGGCCGGCCGCATGTCGAGGATCGTGATGTCCCTGGCGAGCTTCTCCCGAGCCAGGTCGGCGATGCGGCGAGCTTGTTCGAGGGGAGTCAGCGGGTAGATCGCTCCAAGTCCGGGTTCGTCCAGGGTATCACCGGTAAAGGTCGCGCTCCGCGATGAGCCTGGCGACGGGGGCCGGCACGAGCCCCTCGATCGGCTCCCCGGCACTCACGCGTCTTCTCACCTCGCTCGACGAGACGGGCACGGGGGGAATCTCGAAAAACTCGACCCGCTCGGGGCGGCGAAGCTCCGCGGCGACGGTGTCGAGGCGCTCGCGCGCGTACCCCGGCCGGGTCGCCACCCCGAGCCGCACGTGGTCGAGGATTTCGTCGGGGTCCTTCCACGCGGGGAAGTCGGCGAACTCGTCGGCCCCGACGAAGAAGATCGCCTCGCCCCACGTCCGCGCCGCCCAGCGGGCGGTTTCGACCGTGTACGAGGGGCCCGGCCGGTCGAGCTCGTGACGCGAGACCTCTACGTTGTCGCGACCGGCGAAGGCCGCCTCGGCGAGGCGGAGGCGGGTCTCGGGGTCCGTACGCGTCTCCTTGTGCGGCGGCAGGCCGGTCACGACGACCACGAGGCGGTCGAGCCGGAAGCGCTCGACGGCGGCGTCGACGAGCGCGAGGTGGCCGGCGTGCGGCGGATCGAACGTGCCGCCGAACACCCCGACGGGCACTACTCGAACTCGTACGTCGTCTCGCCGACGGTGACGGGATCGCCCGGGCGGGCACCCGCCGAGCGGAGTGCCTCGCGGAGCTCGTCGGGCGTCAGCTCGTCGACGCGGGCGCCCGCAACCTCGAACCCGCGGTCGCCGCGCAGGATGCGAAGCCGTCGCCTCCCGGCGGGCCGCGGGCGGTAGACGAGGAAGTCGGCGATGTCGCCGTCGGCGTGCGGTCGCGGCTCCTCCGCCGGGGTCAGCTCGAACAGCGCCCGCTTCAGCTCTTCCACTCCCTCGCCCGTCACCGCGGACGTGCAAACCACCGCGGCGACGCGCGCATCGTCACGCTCGAACCGCGGCGGCTCGGCGACGAGGTCGACCTTGTTCAGGACCACGATCTGTGGTCGCTCGGCGAGACCGCCGCCGTAGGCGCGGAGCTCGGCGTCGATCGCCTCGAAGCGCGCGGCCGGATCGGCGGTCGCTTCGATCACGTGGAGAAACATGCGCGCCCGCTCGAGGTGGGCGAGGAACTCGTCGCCCAGACCGACTCCCTCGCTCGCCCCTTCGAGGAGCCCGGGCACGTCGACGACGGTCAGCTGGCGGCCGTCCGGCGCCTCGACCGTCCCGAGGACCGGCGCCACCGTCGTGAACGGGTAGTCGGCCACCTTCGGCTTCGCATTCGAAAGGCGGCGAAGGAGAGACGACTTGCCGGCGTTCGGGAACCCCAGCAGGGCCGCGTCCGCGAGAAGCTTGAGGCGGAGCTCGAGCGTGACCTCCTCCCCCGCCTCGCCTACCTCCGCGATCCTCGGAGCCTGATGCGTCGGCGACGCGAAGCGGCGGTTACCGGCGCCGCCCCGGCCGCCGCGCGCGACCACCGCGCGGGCGCCCGCGTGCGCGAGGTCGACGAGCAGGCGGCCGCTCCCGTCGAACACCTGCGTGCCGACCGGGACCGCTACCTCGATCGCCTCGCCGTCGGCGCCGCGACGGTTCGAGCCCTCGCCGTGGCGGCCGCGCCCGGCGCGGAAGTGCTGCTTCGCCCTGAAGATGGAGAGGTCGCGGAGACCCGGGTCCGCGAGCAGGACGACGTCGCCGCCCTTGCCGCCGTCACCGCCGTCCGGCCCGCCTTTCGGCACGTACTTCTCGCGGCGGAAGCTGACCGTGCCGTCTCCGCCGCGACCGCCCTTCGCCTCGATGCGGGCGCGGTCATGGAACACGACGCGGAGTGCGGCTAGACGATCGAGACGATGCGGCCGCTGCCGTTCGTTCGGAACGAGGCGCGGCCGTCCCGCGTCGCGAAGATCGTGTGGTCGCGCCCAATCCCGGCACCCGGTCCGGCGCGGAAGCGCGTCCCGCGCTGGCGGACGAGGATCATCCCCGCCTTGATCTCCTGGCCGTCGAAGATCTTGACGCCGAGGCGCTTGGACTCGGAGTCGCGGCCGTTCTTCGACGAGCCCAGTCCCTTCTTGTGAGCCATTACTCC
>DASZKB010000123.1:0-4190 GCA_035947475.1 Gaiellaceae bacterium
CGGCCGCGAGATCCGCCGGGATCCGCTTCACCCCGGCGACCACCTCGTCGAGCGCCTTCCGCAGGCGCAGGTCGCCTCGGAGCTGCTCGAAGCCACCGTGCCCGCGCATCGCCGCAAGCACTTCCTCAGGGTCGTCGCCGCCGTCGGCCGCCTGCTCCCGGATCAGCGACTCGATCTCTTCGTCGGAAATCTCGACTCCCAGCTTGTCCGCGACCGCGTCCAGCACGATCTCGCGCTGGACCGAGCGCTCCGCCTCCGCCCGCATCCGCGCGAGCACCTGCTCCTGCGACTGACCGGTCATCGTGAGATACGTCTCGGGCGAGATCCCCCGCTGCTCGAGCGAGCGCGTGAGACCGGCCCAGAGCTCGACCGCGCGCCGATCAACCAGCGGCCCCGCGCCGTCGACCGGCGACGCCGCGACGAGCGCGTCGACCGCGTCCTCTCTGAACTTCACTTCGAGCTCCGCCTCGATCTGCTCGCGGGCGCGCGCCTCGATCTCCTCGCGGAGCTCGGCGATCGTGTCGAACTCGCTCGCCGCCCTGGCGAGCCCGTCGTCGGGCTCTGGAAGAACCTTCTCCTTCACGTCCTTGACGGTCACCGCGACAGTCGCCGTCTTTCCTTCGCCGATCTCGAGCTCGACCTCCTTCGTCTCGCCGGCCGAGACGCCGACGAGTGCTTCCTCGAGCTCCTCGACCAGCCTGCCTGAGCCCACGTCGACGACGTAGTCACGCTGGTCGGGCACGTCGTCCCCGACAATGTCCAGGACGACGGTGTCGCCCTCGCGGACCGGCCGGTCACCGGCGGGCACGAGCTCCGCGACGCTCACGCGCAGCCGCTCGATCTCCGCCTCGACGAGCTCGGGCGGAACCTCGGGCTCGTACGCCGGCACGTCGAGCTCCGTCCAGTCCGCGACCTCGGGCTTCGGCAGAACCGAAACGGTCGCCGTGAAGCGAAACGGCCCGGTCTCGGCGGGGAGATCCTCGAACTCCACCTCGGGACGAGAGATCGGGCGGAGCCCCGAGGTCGCCGCCGCGTTCCAGAACCAGCCGTCGATGTGGCTCCGAACCGCCTCACCCATGAGCGTGTCCCGCCCGACCCGAGCCATGACGACGGGGAGCGGGACTCGACCCTTGCGAAAGCCGGGCACGCGGATCGAGCCGGCGAGATCCGAAGCAGCGTGCTCGACGGCGTGCCGCACGTCCGACTCGGGAACCTCCACCTCGAGGCGGACGCGGCTTTCGGGGAGCTCTTCGACCCTCGTCCGCACCGTGGGCCCATTGTGCCAGCACGCCTTCGGGCTGGGCCGGCAGCGGCGCGAGCGCTACTGCCAGGAGACGTCGGCGGCGAAGAAGTCGAGGCGGATGGCGTCGAGAGCTCCGCCTCGTCCGGCCCGCGCTACGTCTTCGGTCGGAAGGACATACGTGCTCGCGCCGGTCGCGATGACCGTCCAGCGCTCGTCGGGCGACCAGGCGACGTGGTGGCCGCCAGCCAGCGGGTTCTCGGCGACCACCCGCCCGTCGCGGTCGAAGAAGAAGAGGACTCGCGGCCGCCCGCCCCTGACGACAGCGTACGTTCGGTTCGGACTGACGCGGAGGTCCTCGAACCGGCGTCCGCTCGTCGGTCGCGAGACGAGGCGCCGCCCCTCGAAGACCGCAACGAGGTCGCGTTCGGTGGAACCGGCCCACGTGAAGCGAGCGTGGATCGCGAGCCGCGTCGCGCTCAGCCAGGCGACGTCCTGGATCGCGAGCTCGCGGAGGAACGGGCCGCCGCAGACGCGCGTCAACGCGCGCGGGCAGAAGGGCGGCTCGGCGGCGCGGACGGCGCGCTCGACGTCGCGACGCGCGAGGATGACCCGGCCGCAGCGACGCTGCTCGCCTACGGTGACGCGGCGCGTTCCGGGCGAACAGCGTCCCCCGACCTCGAACACCTCGTCGCCGCGCACGTACGTGACGCGCCCGTCGGGGCGCCACGCCGGCGTGCACCCCCGCATGCGGAAGAAAGCGTCCCGCTCGTTGGCGTAGACGTCCACGAGGTTCCGACGGCAGGCGCCGATCAGCCGACCCTCCGGCTCCCACAGCTTGCCCGGCCCGCCGAACGCGTCACGCGTCGTCACTGAGGACGAGAGGCTGCAAATGGGGCTCGTTCCGGTCTCGTCCCAGCGCCACTCGAGCTCGGGGAGCTCGAGCGCCCAGTAGCGGCACCCCTCGTCGACGAGGATGAGCGCGCCGCGGACGCCCGCCTCGCGAAGCTGCGCCGCGACGGCTGCGCGCCGCTCGAGCCGGGGCGCGGGGCGCTTCGCGGTCTTTCCCGCGTCGGCAGCGACCCGCGCCTCACGGGCCTCCGTTTCAGGCTCGCTCCGAAACGCGTCGATCGCCGCGGCGGCCGCGAGCGCGACGACGGCGACGACGACGACAGAGCCCCTGAGGCCGCGTATCACGAGAGTGCGGGCGAGAGGACTCGAACCTCCAAGGGCTTCACAGCCCAGCGGGACCTAAACCCGCCGCGTCTCCCAGTTCCGCCACGCCCGCGCGCGTGGAAAAGGGTACCGCGCGGTAAACCGAAGCATGAAGCTCTTGCCTTGGCGGCGGACGCGCAGCGCCCCGAGTGGGCCCCAGGTGCGCGCCGAGCCGGGCCTGCGAGACGAGGACGTCGAGGTCACGCCGCTGCCCGAGCGGCGCGAGCCACGGGTCGAGGAGCCGGGGCCGCGGGATCTCTCGAAGCGCGACTACCTGGCGATCGTCATCCGCGCGGCGAAGGAGGCGAGGGACGACGAGATCCAGGACATCGCCGCCGCGCTCGCCTACTACGCCTTCCTCGCGATCCCCTCGGTGCTTCTGGTCTCCGTCGGTCTCTTCAGCCTCGCGGGAGACCCGAACACCGTCGAGACGATCCTCCGAAACCTCGGGAAGGTCGCCCCCGCCGAAGCCGTCGACCTCGTCTCCGAGAGCTTGCACCGCGTCATCGAGAGCGAACGCAGCGGGCTCATCTTGATCGTGCTCGGCGCCGCGCTCGCGCTCTGGACGGCTACCGGCGCGATGAACGCTCTCATGCGCGGACTGAACAGGGCGTACGACCGCGGGGAGACGAGAGGCTTCTTCAAGCAGCGGCTCACGGCGCTCGGAATGCTCGCCTGCATGCTCCTCGCGGCCGCGCTCACGTTCGGTCTCCTCGTCCTCGGCCCCGTTCTCTCGGACTGGATCGGCGGCCTGCTCGGGCTCGAGACGATCTTCAAGTGGATCTGGTGGACGCTCCAGTGGCCCGTCCTGGTCCTCGGCCTCCTCTTCGCGTTCGCCGGGCTTCTCTACCTCGGCCCGAACGTCGACCACCCGCGCTGGCACTTCATCACGCTCGGCTCGGCGCTCGCTGTGGTCGTGTGGCTCATCGTCTCCGGCGGGTTCGCGCTCTACGTGTCCCTCTTCGGGTCGTACAACAAGACCTGGGGGACGCTCGCCGCGGTGATCATCATGCTCACCTGGCTCTGGCTGAGCTCGCTGGCGATCCTCTTCGGAGCCGAGATCAACTCAGAGGCGGAGCGAAGCAGAGAGCTGCGCCGCGGCGAGCCCGCGGAGAAGGAGATCCAGGCGCCCGCGAAGGCGTAGCCGGGTGGCTTGACGCCTTTCGGCGGCGCGGCGGCTCCCGCCGCGGGATACGTGGCGCCGCCGCGATTCCTCTCCCGACGCACCGCCGTCATCTTTACCGCGGTTGCGGCGATCCTCGCCGCGGCGGTCGTCGCAGCCGTGATCGTCTCGCGCTCGTACGGGCCGCTGGAGCCGGCCGCGAGCTTCGGGCCGCGCCCCGTCGGAGAGATCGAGTACCGGGTCGTCCACTCCCTCGAGCCGGACGGCCGCACCGTCCGGTTCCGGTGGTCGGACCACTGCGCACGCGGCGAGGCCGGGGTCGGGGGCCCACCGGCGCGCGCGTGCGCTACAGCGCCTATCGCGCCTTCCGCCGCGAGCAGACGATCGAGCTACCGGCCGGGTTCGTGATCGTCTGCGGGCCGCTCCCGCGCCCGGACGGAATCTATGTCGAGCGGGGCTACACTGGCCGCCAGGCCCCGTAGCTCAGCGGATAGAGCGGCGGACTTCGAATCCGCGTGCGGAGGTTCGACTCCTCCCGGGGCCATCACGGCGATTGCGTCGCACCCTCGTTGCCGAACGCTGATCGTTGTCTAAAACGGCGACGCTTGTGCC
>DASZKB010000124.1:0-3848 GCA_035947475.1 Gaiellaceae bacterium
GGCGCATCCAGGTGCGCTCGCCGACGGAGCCGGGAAGCAGCAAGGTCGATTCGAAGACGGCGATCGACACCGGCTCTCTTTGTTTCGAGGACAACTCTTACGGCCCGCCTTCGCTCCGCATGGGTTCCCGGGGCTTCCTCGGCGCATGTGCGGACGACTCGATCGCGCTCGAGGCGCTGCGGCGTCACCTCGCGGACGGGCGCGAGCCTCCCGAGCGCTTCCGCGGCGAGCGGGGCAACGTCGAGTTCCTCGCGACGATCGTGGAGGCGATCACCCGCGCGGAGGCGGAGGAGCGAGGGCTCTTCGAGACACCCGAGCACGGCGCGGATATCGCCCGCGAGCGCAAGCCCAGTCAGTCGCGCGACGACCCGATCGCAACAAAGACGCTCGCGCGGCTGCGCGCGCGAACGGGGACGAGGGTCACGCTGAACAACCGCGAGAGCGCGGCGGTGTTTCGGGAAGGCGGCGCGCTCTGGTTCGTCACCGAGACGACGCTCGTGTCTGTTACGGGTCCGGTTCGCGGCGACGCTCGCGCGCTGGCCGCGAGCCTGCGGGCCGTCTAGAAGGCTGGCTGCGTGACGACCTGCTGGGCGAGGCCCCCGTCGATCAGGACGCTTGTGCCCGTCACGTACGCCGCCTCGTCACTCACGAGGTAGGACACGAGCGCGGCCACCTCCTCGGGTCGCCCGGTCCGTCCCAAGGGAACCTCGCGGAGGAACTCCTCGGGCTCCTGCGATCGCTCCACGGTGATCGCGCCCGGCGCGACGGCGTTCACGCGGATGCCGTCCGCCGCGAGCTCGACGGCGAGCGAGCGCGTGATCATCCCGAGCGCGGCCTTGGCGGCCGAGTAGAGGGCGAACCCCGGCCTCGCCACGTGCTCATGGACGCTCGTCACGTTCACGATCGAGCCGCCGCCGCGCCCGCGCATGTCGCGCGCGGCGGCCACCGCGAGAAGGAACGCCCCCTTCACGTCGACGCCGAAGATCTTGTCGAAGTCGGATGCGCCGAGCTCGAGCGCAGGTTTCGCCGAGCTCACGCCGGCGTTGTTCACGAGCACGTCGAGGCGCCCAAGCGCCTCCACCGTCTCGCGGACGAGCCGCTCGTCCGTCTCGGGGTCGCTCACGTCGCCGACGATCCAGTGCGCGGCGCCGCGCCTCGCGACGTCGTCGAACCGCGCGCGGTCTTCCTCCTCGTCGTGGTGCGAGTGGAAAGCGAGCGCGAAGCCGTCGTCCTGCAAGCGCTCGGCGACCGCCCACCCGATCCCGGTGCTGGCGCCCGTGACGAGCGCGACGCGCTGCATCACTCCTCGGCGACGACCGGGTTCCGGAGGACACCGATGCGCTCGACCTCGACCTCGACCTCGTCTCCGGGCTTCAGGGAGACCGGCGGTTTCCTGTGCGCCCCGACCCCCGCCGGCGTCCCGGTGAGGATGAGATCGCCCGGCTCGAGCGTGAAGACGGTCGACGCGTGCGCGACGAGCTCTCGGACGCCGAAGATCAGCTCGCTGGTGCGCGAGTCCTGGAGGGCGTCGCCGTTCAGGCGTTGCACGACGGCGAGATCGCCGGCGTCGCCGAGCTCGTCGACGGACACGAGCTCCGGCCCCAAGGGGCAGAACGAGTCGAAGCTCTTCGCGCGCAGCCACTGCCCATCGTTCGACTGGAAATGCCGCTCGGTGACGTCGTTCGCGCACGTGTAGCCGGCGACGAGATCGAGCGCGTCGTCTTGCGAGACTCGCCGGCCTTCTCGCCCGATCACGACCACGAGCTCGGCCTCGGCGTCGACGTGCTGAGCCTCCTTCGGGATGACGATCGGGTCGCCGGGCCCGCGCAGCGCGTTCGCGAACTTCGCGAAGAGGAGCGGCTCGGCCGGGAGCGCCTTGCCCTGCTCCGCCGCGTGGTCGCGGTAGTTCAGGCCGACGCAGATGATCTTGCGCGGCTCGCTCCGCCCGAACTGCCGGCGCCAGGTCTCCGTCAGCTTCATCGGTCGCGTAGGTTCCCAGATACGCGATGAGCACGCGGCGTGTCCAGCTTTTCGCCACCTGCCTCGGCGACCTGATCTTCCCGGACGCTGTCGCGAGCGCCGAGCGCCTGCTCCGCGACGGAGGCTACGAGGTCGTGTTCCCCCGCGACCAGGTGTGCTGCGGCCAGCCGGCGTTCAACTCCGGCCACCGCGCGGCCGCGCGCAGGGTGGCGAGGACGTTCACGCGCGCGTTCTCGCGCGAGCTACCGGTGGTCGTCCCGTCGGGGTCGTGCGCGACGATGGTCGCCCATTACCTTCCGGAGCTCCTCGGCGTCGACCCCTACGACGTGCACGAGCTCTCCGCCTTCCTCGCGCGCGAGGACGTCGCGATCCCGCGCGTCAACGAGGGCCGCACGTTCGCGTACCACGACTCGTGCCACATGCTCCGCGAGCTTCAGATCTCGGCCGAGCCGCGCCGCCTCCTCGAGCGCTCCGGCGCGCGCGTCGTGTCGCTCCCGCGCCCGGATCTCTGCTGCGGCTTCGGCGGCACCTTCTCCGTTCGACAGCCGGAGATCTCGGTCGCGATGGCCGACGACAAGCTCGGCGGCGCGGGGGAGGCGGACGCGCTCGTGACGGCCGACCCCGGCTGTCTCATGCACCTGCGCGGGCGCGCGGAGCGAACGGGCGGGCCCCGCGTCCTGCACCTCGCGACGGCGCTCTCGGACGGGCCGCCCGCGTGAGCGCACTCGAGCAGCCGCGCAAGCGCTTTCGCGCCGTCGCGCGCGAGAAGATCGCCGACCCGCACGCGCAGGAGGCGATCGACTCCGCGACCGGCCGCTTCTATTCGGCGCGGCTGAAGGCTTGGGACGAGCTCGCCGAGACGGAGGCGCTCCGCGAGCGCGGTCGCGAGATTCGCACGCGCACGATCGACGAGCTCGACCGCCACCTCGCGACCTTCACGCGCGCGCTCGAGTCGCGCGGCGGCCACGTCCATTTCGCGGCCACCGCCGAGGAAGCGCGGCGGTACATCGTCGAGGTCTGCCGGCGGCGCGACGCGAAGCTCGTCGCGAAGTCGAAGTCGATGGCGAGCGAGGAGATCCGGCTGAACGAGGCGCTCGCGGCGGCGGGCGTCGAGGCGGTCGAGACGGATCTCGGCGAGTACATCCTCCAGCTTTCCGGGGAGCACCCCGTCCACATCATCGCGCCGGCCCTCGAGAAGACGTCCGCCGACTGTGCCGAGGTCTTCGCCGAGGTGGAGGGAGCGCCGGTCGAGCCCGAGCTCGAGACCCTCATGCGGACGGCCCGCGGCCAGCTCCGAGACGTCTTCCTGAACGCGGACGTCGGCATCACCGGCGTCAACTTCGGCGTCGCCGAGACGGGCTCCATCGTGACCGTGACGAACGAGGGGAACGCGCGGCTTTGCGCGGGGCTTCCGCGCGTCCACATCGCGCTCATGGGGATGGAGCGCCTCGTGCCGACGATGCCGGAGCTGGCGGTGCTCCTACGCCTGCTCGCGAGGAGCGCGACCGGGCAGAAGCTGAGCGTCTACACGACCGTCTACACCGGTCCACGCCGCGAGGGCGAGGCCGACGGGCCCGACGAGCTCCACGTGGTCGTCCTCGACAACGGGCGCTCGAAGCTCCTCGGCGGGCGCTACCAGGAGATGCTGAACTGCATCCGCTGCGGCGCCTGCCTGAACGTCTGTCCGGTCTACCGGATGTCGGGCGGCGGCGCCTACGGCCCCGTCTACTCGGGGCCGATGGGGGCCGTCCTCGTCCCGCTCATGGTCGGCCTCGGCCGGGCGCCCGAGCTGCCGCACGCCTCCTCGCTCTGCGGCGCGTGCACCGCCGCATGTCCCGTGAAGATCCCGCTGCACGAGCTCCTCCTCG
>DASZKB010000125.1:0-7351 GCA_035947475.1 Gaiellaceae bacterium
CAGGACGGGGTTGGCCGGGCGGGTCACGTCGTAGAGCGCGAGCCCCCGGAACGGGCGGTGCCCGCAGCGCGCCTGGATCCCGACCGCCGCGAGGTCCCCGCGGAACGAGGGCGTTTCGACGGCTCCGACCCAGACGTCCTCGCTCGTCGTCCCCCGGAAGCGCGCGAACGCGCTCAGGCGCGTCGGACGCGTGGGGTCGCTCACGTCGATCGCCCGCACGCCGTAGACGGGGCAGATGCCGGGGACGCCGTAGCCGCCCATGTACGCCGTGTCCCCATGGACCCAGACGTCTCCGTTGAAGCCGCGCGGGGTCGCGAAGTGGCCGACAAGCTCGGTGTTCCGGGTGCGGATCTGCGCGTCGGCCGCGCCCGCAAGGGAGAGCGCGACGAGGAGCGCCGCGCCGACCGCCGTGGCTCGGACGCGGGTCACGAGAGCGCCTCCAGGAGCGCGCGCTCCGCAGCCGCGAGGGCGGCGTCGAGCTTCTCCGGGTCGCGGCCGCCCGCGCGCGCCATGGTGGGACGGCCACCGCCGCCGCCTCCGACGAGCGCGGCTGCCTCGCGCACGACCTTGACGGCGTCGAGGCCGCGCTGCTCGAGCGACCGGTCGAGGTTCACGACCAGGTGCGCTCGCCCGTCCTCGCGCGCCCCGAGGACGACCGCGGCAGGCGCGTGCTGCTGCTTCAGCCGGTCCGAGAGCTCGAGCATGTCGTCGGGAGTTCCCTTCATCTCGACCACGATCACCTGCACGTCACCCGCGCTCGCCCGCCGCTCGGCGACGATGTCGGGCCCCGTCTTCGCCGGCCGCTTCCTCGCCTCGCGTTCCTCCCGCGCGAGCGCCGCGCGAAGCTCTACCGCCTGCTCGGCCTGGGCGCGAAGAAGCGCGAACGCCTCGCCGGCCGTGACCGCCTCGATCCGCCGGACGCCGGCGCCGACGGAGCTCTCGCCGAGCATGACGAACGGCCCGATCTCGGCGGTCGAGCGCACGTGCGTTCCGCCGCAGAGTTCCCGCGAGAAGCCCGCCACCTCGACGACGCGGACGATGTCGCCGTACTTCTCGCCGAAGAGCGCCATCGCGCCGAGCCGGCGCGCCTCCTCGAGCGGGGTGAGAAACGCGCGCACGGGGAGGTTCTCGAAGACCCGTTCGTTCACGAGCTCCTCGACGCGGACGCGCTCGTCGTCCGAGAGCGACTGCGGATGCGTGAAGTCGAAGCGGAGCTTGTCCGGGCGGACGGCCGACCCCGCCTGCCGGACGTGCTCGCCCAGCACCTCCCGGAGAGCCTGGTGGAGGAGGTGCGTCGCCGTATGGTTCGCCATCGTCGGGAACCGCACCTTCCAGGGTACGACCGCCTTCACGCGGTCGCCCTCGGCGAAGCCCTCGCCCTCGAAGAGAAGCACTTGATCCTCACCGAAGCGGTACGCCGCAACCAGCTCGGCGCGCCCACCGTCCTTCTCGACCCACCCCTGGTCGGACACCTGGCCGCCGCCCTCGGCGTAGAACGGCGACTCGCGGAGCTTGGCGAGGAACGTTCCGTCGCCCAGGTCCGCGAGCGCGCCGATCTGGGTCAGCGCCTCGATCTTCTCGTAGCCGACGAACTCGGTCTCGAAGCCGGCGGAGCGGGCGAACTCGGCGGCGCGCTCGATGCCGGCTCCGGTGCCGGCGGCTGCGCGCGAGCGCTCGCGCTGCTCGTCCATGAGCCGCGTGAAGTCTTCGTCGTGGAGGGCGATCCCGCGCTCGCGCGCGAGCTCCCGCGTCAGCTCGAGCGGAAAGCCGTACGTGTCGTGGAGCCGGAAGGCGTCCTCGCCGCTGATCTCGCCGCTGGCGGCGATCTCGTCGAAGAGGCGCATCCCGGTCTCGAGCGTCCGGGCGAACCGCTCCTCCTCGGCGGTCAAGATGTCGTGGATCTCGCGCCGGTGCGCGTCGAGCTCGGGGTACACGGCCGCCATCTGCTCACGCACCACGTCGGCGAGGCGCGCGAGAAACGGCGTCTCGAGCCCGATCCGCCCGCCGTGCTGGACGGCGCGCCGGATCACGCGGCGGAGGATGTAGCCGCGACCCTCGTTCGACGGCGTGACGCCGTCCGCGACGAGGAACGTCATGCCGCGAGCGTGGTCGGCGAGCACGCGGTGCGCCTTCGTCGCCTGCTCGGACTCGCCGTAGCGAGTCCCCGTCTCGCGCTCGATCCAGTCCATGATCGCCCGGTAGCCGTCGGTCTCGAAGACCGAGTGGACGCCCTGGAGGAGCGCCGCGCCGCGCTCCACCCCCATCCCCGTGTCGATGTTCTGCTTCGGAAGCGCCGTCAACGAGCCGTCCTCGTGGAGCTCGAACTCCATGAAGACGAGGTTCCAGAACTCGAGGAAGCGGTCGCACTGGCAGCCGGGCGCGCAATCGGGCCGATCGCAGCCGTGCTCGCGTCCGCGATCGTAGTAGAGCTCCGAGCACGGCCCGCAGGGGCCGGTCGGGCCGGCCTGCCAGAAGTTCTCGCTCCTCGGGAGCGGCTGGATCCGCTCGCGCGGGAGCCCGACGCGCTCCCACCCGGCTACCGCGACCTCGTCCTCGCCGAGGCCGAGCTCGGGGTCGCCCGCGAAGACGCTCGCCCAGAGGCGCTCGCGGTCGAGCGCCATGTGTTCGAGCACGAACTCCCACGCGAAGTCGATCGCCCCGTCCTTGAAGTAGTCGCCGAGCGAGAAGTTCCCGAGCATCTCGAAGAAGGTGAGATGCCGGGCCGTCAGCCCGACCTCGTCGATGTCGGTCGTCCGGAAGCACTTCTGGACGGTCGTCAGCCGCGGGGCCGGCGGCTCCTCGAGCCCGAGCATGTAGGGCTTGAGCGGCTGCATGCCCGCCGTCGTTAGGAGGACGGACGGGTCGTAGGTGACCGGGACGAGCGAGCCCGAGGGCCGGCGGAGGTGCCCTTTCGACTCGAAATAGGCGAGAAAGCCCTCCCTGAGCTCGTGCGAGGCCCTCATGCGCTCAAGTGTACGGCGCGCTATGAACCGGCCTGGATCTCGGGCTCGCCGCTCGCGATCTCGTCCCGCATCTTCTCGAGCGAGCGCCGGATGAGGCGGGAGACGTGCATCTGGGAGATCCCGACCTGCTGCGCGATCTGGGACTGCGTGAGGCCCTCGAAGAAACGGAGGTGAAGGATCTTCCGTTCACGGTCGTCGAGCACGCGGAGCCCGGGCGCGAGAACGGCCCGGTCCTCGCTCACCTCGTACTCGTGCTCCTCCTGTCCGAGCGACTCGAGCGGGTCGAGATCGGAGTTCTCCTGCCCGCCGGCCGGCGCCGATAGGGACAGCGTCGCGTACGCCTGCCCCGTCTCGAGCGCCTCGAGCACCTCCTCCTCCTGCACCCCGGCCGCTTTCGCGAGCTCGGCGATCGTCGGTGAGCGCTCGAGCTGCACAGTCAGCTCCTCGATCAGGCGCGAGAGGCGCGCGTTCAGCTCCTGCAGCCCGCGCGGCACCCGCACCGACCAGCCCTTGTCCCGGAAGTGGCGCTTGATCTCGCCGATGATGTTCGGCGTCGCGTACGTGGTCAGCTCGACGCCACGGTCGATGTCGAAGCGATCGATCGCCTTGATGAGCCCGATGCAGCCGACCTGGATCAGGTCCTCGAGCAGCTCACCGCGGTACGAGTAGCGGCGGGCGAGCGAGCGAACGAGCGGGAGGTACTGCTCGATCAGCCGCTCGCGGGCCTCGATGTCGCCCTCCTCGTGGTAGCGGCGAAGGAGCTCTCGGTCCGACTTCTCCTGGGGGACGGCCACGCCTACCGCTCCGCCGTCGTCCGGAGGACGCGCTTCTCGAGACGAAGCCAGTCCTTGCCGTCGCGCTCCTCCAGCTCGACGCGCTCGGCGACGGTCTCGAGGAGCCGCCCGAGGCCGATGCCTTCGGACGCGTCGCTATCGAGGTCGGCGCGGAGCCGCGGTCCGGCCAGCGGTCCCATCGTGAGAAGGACGCCGTCGTCCGCGAGGACGAGCTCGACAGTCACGTCGTCGGCGGCGCGGTAGGCCTCGTTCTCGAGGATGCTCGCAAGGGCGAGCTGGAGGTCTTCGAGGTGCTCGTACGAGAAGTCGAGGCGCGCCGCGAGGCCGCCCACGACGAGGCGCGCGACGCCGTGGTACGGCCTCGCGTGCGGGATCCGTAGCCGGATCGCGTCGCCTGTCACCCGGTTCGCTCCTCGCCCGCGCGCGTGGTTCGCGCGGCGAGCGCAGCGACCCTCTCGGCCGGACGGGCGACCGCGGCGGTGACTCTTCCGACGCCGCTCTCGAGGCGCGACAGCGTTCCGGCGGCGCGGTCGGCCACCCGATCGATCCGGTCGAGCCGCGCGTTCATCCGCTCGACGGTCGCCTCGACGTTCCGGAGCGCCGGGTCAGCCTTCGCTTCGATCTCGTCGAGCGAGGCGACGAGCCGGTCCGCGGTCGAGCGCAGCCGAATCACGACGTAGACGAGGGCGAACGACAGGACGACGAGGAAAACACTGAGCGAGACCCACAGGGCGTCGAGTGCCGTGGAATGGGCGACCGACACCACGAAAGTGTATGGGCTAGACGGCTGCTGAGACGAGACCCGCTCCGACGACGGAGTCGTCCTCGTAGAGGACGGCCGCCTGCCCGCGCGCGACGCCGTACGCGGGCTCGTCGAGCGCCAGACGAAAGCCGCGGGAGAGCGGCTCGACGGTCGCGGGCACGGCGGGTGAGCGCGCCCGCAGCTTGGCCTCGATCCGCTCGACCGTAACGAAGAGCCGCCCGGCGCGCGCTGTCACGCGCCGGCGGCCGAGCGATTCGCGCGGCCCGACGACGACCGCGTTGGTCGCGGGCTCCGTCCGGAGGGCGTAGAGCGGCCGACCGGCGGCAACCCCGATTCCCTTCCGCTGTCCCGGCGTGAAGCGCCAGAAGCCGTCGTGGCGGCCGAGCACGCGGCCGCTCTCGTCGAGGATCGGCCCCTCCGAGGCGGCGAGTCCGTGGCGCGCGAGGAAGTCGCGGTAGTCGCCGCCCGCGAGGAAGCACGCCTCCTGGCTCTCGGGCCGGCGGGCCGCCGCGAGCCCGGCCGCGAGCGCCTGCGCTCGCGTCTCCTCCTTGCGCTGGTCGCCGAGCGGGAACCAGAGCGACTCGAGCATCCGCGGGTCGACGCGGCCGAGCATGTACGACTGATCCTTGTCGGCGTCGGCTCCGCGGGCGACGAGGAGCCGGCCGCGGTGCCGGCGAAGCCGGGCGTAGTGCCCGGTGACGAGCCGGCTCGCGCCGACCCGGCGGGCGAAGGCGACGAGCTGGGCGACCCGGAAGCCGCCGTTGCAGCGAACGCACGGGTTCGGCGTCTCACCGCGCGCGTACGCGGCGACGAAGGGGGCGACGACGGCCCGGCGGAAGCCCTCCCGAAGGTCGAGCGTGGCGTGCGGGAGCCCGAGCGAGTGGCAGGTCTCGCGCGCGGCGATCACGGCGGCCGGCGAGCAGCAGACGCGCTCGGACGACGGACCGCGCGGGTCGGTCCAGAGCCGGAGCGTAACGCCGACCGGCTCGTAGCCCTCCTCGCGGGCGCGGAGGAGCGCGACGGCGCTGTCGACGCCCCCGCTCATCGCGACCGCGACTCGCCCGGGGCTCCGCTCGGCGGCGATAGCGGGGCCGAGCGCGTCGTGCAGCGCGTCGAGCGCGAGCCGCTCGCCCGGGACGGCTGCCGCCTCGAGCGTTCGCAGGCCAAGCACCGAGCGGCAGAGCGAGGCGACGCCCGGCCCGTCGCCGGACGCTTCGACGACCCGCCCGGCCTCGACGCCGACGCGCACCCACGCGAGGTCGCCGCCGTGCGCCGAGTTTCCGATCAGCTCGCCCATTGTTTTAAGGCGTGCTCCACCCCGCCGATGGAGCTCCGTGCGTGAGGAACCTGGCGAGCCAGGTGGGTGCCCTGCCGACGGGCGCCGAACGGCTTGGTCGGACCCGGGCTCCCTCTCAGTCGATGTTGGTTCTACATAGTCGCCCGAAGCCACGCACGGGGTCGAGCACTGGCCTCACTGTAGCGGAGGGGCCGCTATCCGTCGCCGGCGAAGCGCCATTGCACCACCTGCACACCGGAGAGCCCGAGCTCGGCCGCGAGGGCTTCGGTGACCTCGAAGTCGCGCCCCGCGCCGTGCGGCCCGCGATCGACGACCTCGGTGGGGACCTCGCGGCCCTCGTACGAGACGAAGAGCTTGGCCCCGCAAGGAAGGACCGGGTGCGCGATTCCACGCGTCGCGCGGGTGAGGTTTCGCCCGCACGCCGTCGGCCGTCCGTACAGCCCGGGCCCGTAGGGAGCGACGCGCGCCTCGTAGGAGGTGCCGACCGGTTCGAGCGCGCCGCCGTCGGCGTCCCGCGCTCCTGCGAACGCGAGCGCGAGGGCGCCTGCCGAGAGCGCGACGGCGGCGAGCACGAGCAGGCGCCGCAGGAGGACGGGGCTCACGCCTGCCGGGACGTCTCCAGGAGCTCTCCGAACGACTCGCGGACGAGAGCGTCGAACTCGCGCGGAAGCGCCCCGTCCGGAGTGGCGTACCGACGGAGGTGGACGAGGAGGTACGCCCATTCCTGGGAGCGCTCGGGGTGCTCGCGCGAGGCCGCGCGCGCGAGCTGCTCGAGTTCCCAGACGTTCCACTCCCGCGCCCGCGGTCGTGCGCTTCGCATCTCGAACACGTCGGCGGCCGGAGGGCTGGCCGGCGATTCGGAGCGAGGCGGCTCGGGGGCCGCAGGCTCCTCTCGACCCGTGTCGGTCTCCCGCCGCGGCGCGTCGCCGGCCTTGAGCCGGGTGAAAGGACGAAAACGCGACCCCCGTCCGCGCACGGCGAGCGGCTCGCCCGGCTAGGAGGGCTGCGGGCGGTCGGTCTCTTCCGGCGACTCGGAGGCGTCTTCGACGCGTTCGTCAGCGGGCGGCTCTCCGGCCGGAGCGCTTTCGGGCTCCGCGGGCGGCTTCGCCGCTCGCGGGGCGGCGGGACCGACCGACGGCTCGGCCGACGCGTCGGGCTGGGCCGAGCGCACGATCGCGGCGACGGCCTCCTGGATCGCCGGATCGCCGTGGCCCGCCGCGGAGAGGAGGCGCTCCGCGCCCGTTCGCGCCCGCTGCGCGATCACCTCCGCCTGGGCGCGAGCCCATTCCAGGGTCTGCTCGACCTCCGCTCGGGCTGCGTTCGCGAGCTCGGTCGCCTGGTGCCGCGACTGCTCGAGCAGCCGCGCTCCGCGCGCCTCGGCCTCGCGGAGCTGCTCCGCCGACTCGCGGTTCGCGTTCGTCAGGATCTCGCGGGCTTCCGCGCGCGCGGCGTTCAGGATGTCGGTTCGCTGGCGCTCGGTCTCCGCGCGGATGCGCGCGACCTCCGCCTCCTGCTGCTGGATCTCGAGCTGGCG
>DASZKB010000126.1:0-3992 GCA_035947475.1 Gaiellaceae bacterium
GCCGACTCTTGATCGCGCGCGCCGGCGCTCCGACGTTGATCGTGTAGGGCTCGAGGTCCCTGGCGACGACGCTCCCGGCTCCGACGATGCACGAGTCGCCGATCGTGACCTCCGGGAGGATGCACGCGCCCATTCCGATCCAGCAGTTTCGCCCCACCTCCACCGGCCTATCGACCTTCCAGCCCTGCTCCGTGACCGGCCGCTCCGGGTCGTCGTGGCGGTGGTTCGCCGTGTGGATCATCACGTACGGGCCGAACTCCGACCCGTCACCGACCACGAGTCCGCCGAAGCCGTTCACGTAGCACCCGTAGTTGAAGGCGACGCGATCGCCGAGCTCGATCCGCTCGCCGTTCAGCCAGACGATCAGGTCGAGGTAGAAGCAGCCGTCGCCGACGCGTCTCGCGTCGTGCGGCCGAAACGGGATCACGCGCTTCGAGCGCTCGTTGATCATCATCGGGCGGGTCTCCTGTCCGGGGCGCGTAAGCATGACGCGCCGAAGCGGCTTCGCCAAGCCCGCGGGTCTGCGCCGGCAGGCAAGAGCTTTACGCTCGCGGCATGCGCCGTCCCGTCTTCTGGCTCAACGTCGCGGTGAAAGTCGCCCTCGTTGCGCTCCTCCTCTTCGCCGTCGCGCGGCCGGATCTCCCGCAGTTCGAGGGGAAGGCGATGACCGGACGCGCGCTCACGTACCCGATCGCGACTCTCATCGTCCCGGTCGGATGGTGGCTCGCCTCGCGCCAGCGCCGGCGCGAGTACCCGTACGCGCTCGACATCCTCCTCGTCTTGCCGTTCCTCATCGACACGGCCGGGAACGCCGCCAACCTCTACGACGCCATCGAGTGGTGGGACGACCTGAACCACTTCGTCAACTGGGGCCTCCTCGTCGCCGCCTTCGGCCAGTTCCTCGTCCGCTTGCCGCTGGGGCGAATCGCAACGGCCGCGATCGCGATCGGATTCGGCGGCGTGACGGCGATCCTGTGGGAGTTCGCGGAGTACTTCACGTTCATCCGCGGCGGGCCGGAGATCGCGACCGCCTACACCGACACGCTCGGCGACCTGGCTCTCGGGCTCTCGGGGTCGGTGGTCGCGGCGCTCGCGACCGTCACGCTCACGTGGCCGCGACCTCGGCGCGATCGGGGCTAGGCGTCCGGGTTTCGCTCGCCGTAACGCGGAAGCCCGTCGTCCGGAAGCTCGTCCCAGACGGCCTTCGAGTCGACGAAGGTCCGGTACTGCGGCCGGATCTCCGGATCGCCGTCGAGGACGCCGAAGCGCACGGAGACCTCCGGTCCCTCCGGCCAGGTCCCGCCGAAGAGACTGGACCCGCACACCGAGCAGAACGCCTTCACGGCGCCGCCTGGCGGCGTGAAGACCCGGACGAGGTCCTCGCCGTCGAGGAGCCGAAACTGCTCGCGCCGGACCCGCCCGTGCACGAGCGCGCCCGCTCCGGAGTGCTTCCGGCAGCGGGAGCAGTGACAGTAGCTCGCGCGGCGAAACGGGAGCTCGATCTCGAAGCGGACGCCGCCGCAGAGACAGCTCCCGGTCACGACGCCCGCCACGCTTAACCGCGGAGCTTCTCGCGGACGAGCTCGTTGACGCGCCGCGGGTCGGCCTTGCCCTGGGTCTTCTTCATCACCTGGCCGACGAAGAAGCCGAGCAAGCCCTCCTTGCCGGCCCGGTAGGCCGCCACCTGCCCTTCGTTCTGCGAAAGCACCTCGGCGACGACCGGCTCCAGCTCCTCGGCGTCGGCGATCGCCGTCTGCGCGAGGAGCTGCGTCACGGCCTGCGCGTCGCCGACGCTCGCGGCGCGGGCCGCCTCCCGGTAGACGTCGGGCGGAAGCTCCCGCCGCTTCTTGATCGTCTCGGCGATCAGCGCTGCGTCGGGCGCGCGCGCCCCGTCGCCGGCGTAGTCGTTCATGAGGAAGTTGGCCGCCGCCCGCGCCCCGACGCCGTGCGCGGCGATCGGAGCCAGAAGGGCGTCGCGGCCGGCCGAGACCAGCTCCGACGCGAGCGCGTACCCGAGCTCGCCTTCGAGTCGGCGCACGCGGGCGCCGGGGAGCTCGGGGACCTCGGCGCCGAGCCGGTGCACGAGCTCGCGCGGCGGCTCGACCGGGACGAGGTCGGGCTCCGGGAAGTACCGGTAGTCGTGCGCCTCCTCCTTCTCGCGGAGCGGCGAGAGCCGCCCGGAGCCGGGGTCGAAGTGAAGCGTCTGCTGGACGACGTCCTCGCCCGCCTCGTACGCCGCGATCTGGCGCTCGACCTCGGCCGCGATGCCGTCGGCGACGAACTTGAAGGAGTTCATGTTCTTGAGCTCGGTCTTCGTCCGGAAGCCCGGTTCGCCGGCCTCGCGGACGGACACGTTCGCGTCGCAGCGAAGCGAGCCCTTTTCCATCTCGGCGTCGGAGATGCCGAGCTCGACGACCGTCTGCCGCAGGAGCTGGAGGAAGCGGCGTGCCTCGTCGGGCGAGCGGATGTCCGGCTCGGTCACGATCTCGACGAGCGGGGTTCCGCCCCGGTTGAAGTCGACGAGTGAGTGCGCCGCGCCCGCGATCCGCCCCTCCGCGCCTCCGACGTGGATCGTCTTCGCCGCGTCCTCCTCGAGGTGCGCGCGCACGATCCCGATCTCGCGGTCGCCGTCCGGACCCGGGAGCCGGAAGTGGCCGTCGATGCAAAGCGGCTGGTCGTACTGCGAGATCTGGTAGCCCTTCGGCAGGTCGGGATAGAAGTAGTTCTTCCGGTGGAAGACCGCCCGCGGCGCGATCTCGCAGCCGAGTGCGAGCCCGAGCTTCACCGTCCACTCGATCGCCTCGCGGTTCGGGACGGGGAGCGTCCCCGGGTGCGCGAGGCAGACGGGGCAGGTGCGCGTGTTCTCCTCCTCGCCGAACGCCGCCTCGCAGCGGCAGAACATCTTCGTCCGGGTCTTCAGCTGGACGTGGATCTCGAGGCCGATGACCGGCTCCCACTCAGACACGGGCCTTCAGCCTCTCGGGGACGAAGTCGAAGGCGAGCGCCTGCTCGAGCGCGTGGCCCGTCCGGAAGAGCAGGTTCTCGGAGAACTGCGGGCCGATGAGCTGGAGACCGACGGGGAGCCCGTCGGAGAGCCCGCACGGGATCGAGAGGCCGGGTAGCCCGGCCATGTTCGGCGGGATCGTCAGGACGTCCGATAGGTACATGGCGAGCGGGTTCTCCGCCTTTTCGCCGATCCCGAACGCGATCGTGGGCGACGTCGGGCTGACGAGGATGTCGAAGTCCTCGAAAGCGGCGGCGAACTCGTCGCGGATCACTGTCCGAACCTTCTGCGCCTGGCCGTAGTACGCCTCGTAGTAGCCCGCCGAGAGCGCGTACGTGCCGAGCATGATCCGCCGCTTCGGCTCGTCGCCAAACCCCTCCCAGCGCGTCCGCTCGTAGAGCTCCGTCAGGTCGCCGTCGCCCGAAGCCCGATAGCCGTAGCGCACGCCGTCGTAGCGGGCGAGGTTCGAGCTCGCCTCCGCGGGCGCGATCAGGTAGTAGCAGGCGAGCCCGTACTCCACCGAGCGCGGCAGGCGAGTCTCCCCCACCTCGGCGCCGAGCTCCTCGGCGAGCGCGATCGCGGCCTGAACCCGCTCGGCGACCCCCGGCTCGATTCCCTCCAGCTCGTTCAGCTCGCGCGGAACGCCGATCCGGACGCCGTCGAGGCGGTGGCCGGCCGGAACCTCGACGGGCTCCTGCAGCTCGACCGTGGTGGTGTCGCACGGGTCGCGGCCGGCGATGACCCCGTAGAGGCGGGCGCAGTCCCGGACCGTCTTCGTGATGGGCCCGACCTGGTCGAGGCTCGAGGCGAAGGCGACGATCCCGTAGCGCGACACCGTCCCGTAGGTCGGCCTGAGGCCGACCACGCCGCAGAGCGAGGCCGGCTGCTTGATCGAGCCGCCCGTGTCCGAGCCGAGCGCCCACGGCGCGAGGCCGCCCGCCACCGCCGCGGCCGAGCCGCCCGACGAGCCCCCCGGCACGCGCTCGGG
>DASZKB010000127.1:0-8225 GCA_035947475.1 Gaiellaceae bacterium
TCCCCATCCGCGGGTGGACGACCGGAAGGAGGACGCTCACCAAAGCCGTCCCCGCAAACAGCGCGTGCACGAAGCCGAAGAGGGCGCCGAGAAGGACGCCGGCTGCGCCGATCACGACGAAGATCGCGTAGTAGCCGAGCGCGAAGAAAACCCCGAAGACGAAATGAAGTGCGTACCCGAGGGCCTTGGCGCGGACTCGGTCGGTGGTCAACGCCGTGCCGAGCAGGAACGGAAGGTCGATGCGCGTCAGACCGAGCTCGCTCGCGGCGCGGTGGACGGTCGTCAGCACGACGGTGCCGGCGAGACCGCCGACGACCGCGCCCCAGATCATCGCGCCGCCTCGCCGATCGCGAACGCGGCGTTGACAAGGGCAAGGTGGCTGAGCGCCTGTGGGAAGTTGCCGAGGAAGTCGCCCGTTCCCGGGTCGATCTCCTCGGCGTAGAGGCCGACGTCGTTGGCGAGGGCGACCAGCTCATCCATGAGCGCGCTCGCCTCCTTGAGACGGCCCTGCCTGGCATAGGCCTCGGCGAGCCAGAAGGAGCAGGCGAGAAACGCGCCGTCTTCTCCCGGCAGGCCGTCCTCGCCGAGATAGCGGTGGACGAGCGGGCCGACCCCGAGCTCGCGGCGGATGGCGTCGACGGTGCCGCGTAACCGAGGCGAGCCGGGATCGTCATAGCGTGCGATAACCCCGAGCAGGAGCGCCCCGTCGAGGATGTCCTCCTCGGCGCTGCGCGTGTAGCTTCGCTTGCGCTCGTCGTAGCAGCGCGTCTCGACGAACTCTCGAATCCGCTCCCGCTCGCCCGACCAGCGCGCCGGGTCGCCGCGCAGGAGACCCCGGTCGGCGAGGCCGCAGGCACGGTCGAGAGCGACGAAGCACATCATCTTCGATTGCGTGTAGTGGGCCGGCGCGCTCCGCGTCTCCCAGATGCCGGCGTCAGGCTCGCTCCACACCTCACAGACGTAGTCGGCGATCCGGGCCAGGCGCTTCCCCTGGTCGCGGTCGAGCGTCCCGCCGAAGCGGGCGAGCTCGGCGGCGGCGTCCAGGACCTCGCCGTAGAGGTCGAGCTGCGTCTGGGCGGCGGCGGCGTTGCCGATCCGCACCGGCCGGGAGCCGCGGTACCCCGCGAGCGGGAGCGATCTCTCCTCGGCCTCGGCGCGGCCGTTGAGCCGGTAGAGGACCTGCACGTCGGGATCGGTGAGCTGGGAGGCGTGCATGAGCCAGGAGAAGAAGGCGCGCGCCTCGCGGTCGCAGCCGAGCGCAAGCAGCGCTCGCAGCGTAAAGGCCGCGTCGCGCGGCCAGGAGTAGCGATAGTCCCAGTTTCGCGGGCCGCCGATCGCCTCGGGCAACGATGTCGTGGCCGCCGCCGCGATCGCGCCCGACGGGGCGAAGACGAGCAGCTTCAGGGCGAGCGCGCTTCGTAAGACGGCGTCTTCCCACGGGCCGTCGTAGGTGCGGCCCGCGGTCCATTCGCGCCAGCTCCGGGTGGTGCCCTGGAGCCGTGCCTCGACTTCGTCTCGCGCCGGCAAGACGAGGGGCTCCTGGTGGCTCACGCTCATGACGAGGTGGCTGACGCTGCCCTCGCTCGTCTCGAAGCGACCCGCCACGCCGTCAGCGCGCACCGTGCGCTCACCGGCTTCCCAGCTCAGGAGGGCGAGAGCGTCCCGTCGGTTTGCGATGGTCGGCACGCCCGCGCGCGACGACACCTGTGGCTGCGCGGCGCCGTACTCGAATCGCGGTTCGAGCCGCCACCCCATCGGGACGCGGCCGCTAAGCCCGTCGACGCGGCGGACGAGCTCGCGATAGGGCGCGAACCCCGACTCCGGCAGGGTCATCGCGTCGGTGACGCGGACGCTCCCGCTCGCGGTCGTGAAGGTCGTCTCGAGGACGTTCGTGCCTGGCGTATACCGCCGCGCGGCCCCGTAAGGGACGTCGGGCGAAAGGGCAAAGCGCCCGCCGGTCTCGGCGTCGAGGAGCGCACCAAAGACGCTTGGGGAGTCGAGGTCGGGCAGGCAAAGCCAGTCGATGGACCCGTCGCGAGCGATCAGCGCGACGGTGCGGCCGTCGCCGACCGCGGCGTAGTCGCGGATCGGGGCATAGCCGTCAGTGCGCGTCACGCTGCTCATGTCTAACGCTCCTAGTGAGTGACGCCGGGACACGGGAAATTACGGGGCGCCGGGCAGCCGACACACGCATCGGCAGCCGATGCCGGGCGGTCGCGCCTCGGCTGGCCGCTTCGCGAGGACGGCTCGCGCGCGCGCGCGGGCGCGCGCGGAGCAGGCTTCTTACTCCGAGCCTTCTACGCCGCGGTGGCGATGCGTTCTCGTCTCGCGGGGACGACGACGACCGGGCGCTTCAACGCTTGAACACGGCAGTTAGCGGATCTCCTCCGCTAGCTCGATGATGATTCCCTCCGGGCCGCGGACGTAGCAGAGCCGGTAGCTGTCCTCGTAGCGCTCCAGCTCGCCGACGAGTTCAGCGCCGCGGGCTCGCAGGCCGGCGACGACGGTGTCGATGTCCTCGACGGCGAATGCGATGTGGCGGATACCCGGGGTGTTGGCGGGCGCGTGCCGGTTGTCGCCCTGACTTGACGGCGAGTGGAACTTCACCAGCTCGAGTCGTCCGTTCCCGTCCGGAGTTTGCATCATCGCGATGTCCGCCCGTACGCCCTCGAGTCCGACGACGCGATCGACCCAGCGGCCTTCGACGGGCGCCTCGCCCTCCAGCACGAGCCCGAGCTCGACGAAGAACTCGGTCGCGCCCGAGAGGTCGTCGACCACGATGCTGACGTGGTCCATCCGTTGGATAGTCATGTGCTCGATGGTAAGGAACAGATCAGCCTGAGCAGATGTGCCGGGATGTCGAGACCGCGCGGAGGCGTTGGTCCACGCAGTCGAGCCCGCTCTAGCGCCGCCCGGACGATACGCGGATCAGCGAACGACGCGGTATTTGAGATGCGTGACGCGGGGCGCCTCGATCGCACGCACTTGCTCGAGCTGGAGGTCCGGGCCGAGGCCGTCGAAGAGCCGTGCGCCGCCGCCGAGGACCAGCGGTACGACATGCAGCTCGAGCTCGTCGACGAGCCCAGCCGCCAGGTACTGGTTGATGACGCCGGCGCCGCCGCCGACCACCACGTCCTTCCCGCCAGCCGCGTCCCGCGCCCGGTCGAGCGCCGCCTCGATCCCGTCGGTCACGAACGTGAACGTCGTGTCCGCGAGCGTGAGCGCCTCTCGCTCGTGATGCGTGAGGACGAACACGGGCATGTGGAAGGGCGGCTCGTCGCCCCACCATCCCTGCCACTCGTCGCCCCACGGCCCGGGTCCACCGCCGAACTTCCCGCGACCCATGATCTCGGCGCCGACGTCCGCCAGCGACTCCTCGACAACGGGCGTGCTCGCGTTCACCTCGCCGCCCTCCAGACCGTGCGGCTCGCGCCAGGCGCGGAGCGTGACCACCCAATCGTGCAGCCTCTCGCCGCCCACGCCGAGCGGGTTCTCCAGGCTCTGGTCGGGGCCGGCGACGTACCCGTCTGCCGAGACGCTGATGTGAACTCTGACCTTGCTCATGCCCTCTAGACGACGGCCCGGAGCGAAAAGTCATCGCTGCTCGCCTCGGGCGCCTCGTCGGCGAAGTCAAGCCCGCGGCCGGCGGGATGTCCCGCGTCGCCGCGTGCCTCTACGCTATGGCTCGCCCTCCTTCCACGCGACCTCGCGCTTCGTAAGGTCGAGGAGGGCGAGCAAGACATCCTCGAGCCCCTCCCGTGAAAGCGGCCCCGGGTTTGCGTCCTCGAGGTGGCGGAGGAGCGATTCTTCACGGTCGGGGTCGCGGAAGGCGATCCCGCGCGAGTTCTTGTAGGTCCGCATCCGCCTCACAAGGTCGAGCCGGGTGTTGATCCCCTCGAGGATCTTCCGGTCGTTGTCCACGATCTGCTCACGGAGACGACGGATGAAAGGATCCATCGCGTCTGGCTTCGCACGGTGGCTGTCGTTCTGATCAGGCGGATCCGCCCGAGCCTCCCGAGCGAGGCGAACGCTCGGCGATGGCAGCGTGCGCCCTATCGCGCGGCCCACCCGGCTCGCCCGCTCGGCGAGATCGGCGAGCTCCGACGAGCAGAGCTGCTGATCGGCGTCCGAACGTGCCGAGTCCGGGTCCGGATGTGCTTCGACGATCAGACCGTCCGCCCCGGCCGCGATCGCGGCAAGAGCTGCATCGGTCACGAGCTCACGCCGGCCTGTGGCGTGGCTCGGGTCGGCGACGACGGGGAGGCGCGTCAGGTGCTTCAGCGCCGCCATCCCGCCGACGTCGAGGCAGTTCCGCGTGTACGAGTCGAACGTGCGGATGCCGCGCTCGCAGAGGACGACGCTCTCGTTGCCGGCGAGCAGGACCGTCTCCGCGGCGAGGAGGAACTCCTCGAGGGTCGCCGACATTCCGCGCTTGAGAAGGACGGGAAGCCCGGAGGTGGCAGCGGCACGGAGCAGAGGCGTGACATGCATGTTCCGCGAGCCGATCTGGATCGCGTCGGCGTACGCGGCGACGAGCGGCACCTGCGCGGGTTCGAGGGCCTCGGTGACGACGGGCAGGCCGGTCTCGTCTGCGACTTGGCGCAGGAGGGCGAGCCCCTCCTCGCCCAGGCCCTGAAACGCGTAGGGCGAGGTGCGCGGCTTGAAGGCGCCGCCGCGCAGGACGGTCGCGCCGGCCGCCCGAGCGGCGAGCGCCGCGGCCCGAAGCTGCTCCTCCGACTCGACCGAGCACGGTCCCGCGATGAGCACGAGCTCAGGGCCGCCGATCGGGACGCCGCCGATCTCGACGACCGAGGTTCCGGCTTGGCGGGCCGCGAGGGGGAAGGCGCCTGGGTTCACGCCGGCACCTCCGCGCCGATCGCGGAGCGGAGCGAGCGGACGTATCGGCGGAGCGCGCTCGCGCCGGTCTCCGCGACCTCGAGCGCGCGCGTCCCCACGATGACGCCGTCGGCCAGCTCCACGGCGGCCGCGGCCTGCTCCGGCGTTGAGATCCCGAAGCCCGCGTAGAGCGGCACGTCGGTCAGGCGCCGCGCCCGCTCGACGAGGTCCGTGAGCGAGGGCGACAGCCCAACGCGCGCTCCGGTCGTTCCGGTCACGGTGACGAGGTAGAGCCAACCCTCCGTCCGCTCGGCGGCGAGCGCGATCCGCTCGTCCGTCGACGTCGGAGCGACGAGGTGAACGCGTCGTAGCTCCGGCCGCTCGTCGACGGGCAAGTCGGCGACGATCAAGCTCGTGGCCCCGGCCGCCTGGGCATCGGCGGCGAAGTGCTCGTAGCCGTACGCCTCGAGGAGCGCGGCGTAGGTCATGGGAACGAGCGGTACATCGACACGCGCGCGCACGCGCGCGAGGCAGTCGAGGCATGCCTCCGTGCGCATCCCGCGCGCGAGCGCGCGCTCCGCGGCGCGGCGGATGACGGGGCCGTCGGCGAGCGGGTCGGAGAAGGGAAAGCCGAGCTCGACGAGATCGGCGCCGCCCTCGACGGCCGCCTCGGCGAGCTCGGGCGTCTCCGGCCCGCTCATCAGGTAGATCGCGAGCTTCTTCACGAGGCGAGCACCTCCGCCAGGTCCTTGTCGCCCCGGCCGGAGAGACAGACGAGCACGAGCTCGTCGTCGAGCTCGAGCGCGCGCGCGAGCGCGTGGGCCGGCTCCAGCGCCGGAATGATCCCTTCGCTTCGGGCGAGCCGGCGGAAGGCCGCCAGCGCGTCCGCGTCCGAGGCGATGACGTACTCGGCCCGGCCGGAGTCGCGCAGGAAGGCGTGCTCCGGGCCGACGCCGGGGTAGTCGAGACCGGCCGCGAGCGAGCGCGCATCGAGGATCTGTCCGTCGCCGTCGGCGAGGACCGAGGAGCGCGCCCCGTGGAGGACGCCCGCACGGCCGCGCGCGAGGCTCGCCGCGCCGGCCGCCTCGACGCCCACGAGGCGCACGTCCTCGTCCTCGAGGAAGGCGGAGAAGAGGCCGATCGCGTTCGAGCCGCCGCCGACGCACGCCACCACGACCTCGGGCAAGCGGGCCTCGGCCGCGAGGAACTGCGCCCGTGCCTCGTGACCGATCACCGCCTGTAGCTCGCGCACGATCTCGGGGTAGGGGTGCGGGCCGACGCAGGAGCCGATCAGGTAGTGGGTCGTCTCGACGTTTCCGATCCAGTCGCGGATCGCCTCGCTCGTGGCCTCCTTCAGCGTCTCGGTGCCGAACGCGACCGGCCGCACCTCGGCACCGAGGAGGCGGATCCGCTCGACGTTCGGCCGCTGGCGGCGCATGTCTTCGCGGCCCATGTAGACGGAGCATTCGAGCCCGAAGCGCGCTGCGACGGTGGCGACCGCGACGCCGTGCTGACCGGCCCCGGTCTCGGCCACGAGCCGCCGCTTTCCCAGCCTGCGCGCGAGGAGCGCCTGGCCCAGTGCGTTGTTCAGCTTGTGCGCGCCGGTGTGCAGGAGGTCCTCGCGCTTGAGGTAGAGGCGCCTGCCGGGGGCGAAGCGCTCGACGCGGGTGAGCGGGGTCGGCCGGCCGCCGTAGGCGACCCGGAGCTTCTCGAGCTCGGCGTCGAAGGAAGGGTCGACTCGAGCGTCGCACCAGCCCGCCGCGAGCTCGTCGAGGGCCGGGACGAGGGTCTCCGGAACGTAGCGCCCGCCGTGAGTTCCATAGAGGCCTACGGTCATCGAGCCGCCTCCACGAATGCACGAATTCGCTGGTGATCCTTGACGCCTGGGGCGATCTCCAGGCTCGAGCTCGCGTCCACCGCCCAGGGGCGGACCGCCCCGACCGCGGTGCGAACGTTCTCCGGAGAAAGGCCGCCTGCGAGGATGACGCGCCCTGCGGTCGTCCGCGCCCGTTCCAGATGGCTCGGATCCCGGCGCCCCCACGGTAGGTCGACGACGTGCGCGACCGTCTCGCCGTTGCGTAGAAGGACGGCGTCGCGCCCGCGGTGTCCGTTCTCCCGGCGGTACAGCTGAACGAGATCCGCCTCGACTTCTCGCCGCTCGCCGACGAGGACGGCGACCGACATCACCGTCTCGGGCGTCCGCAGGACCCCGGTCGCCTGGCGCGGGCTCTCCTCGGCCAGCACGAAGCCGGCCATGTCGGCGCCGGCGTCCGCAGCGGCCTGGACGTCCTCGGGCCGCGTCAGCCCACAGACCTTGACGAGCGGACGGGCGATCAACTCGGCGAGCTTGACCGCAGGGTCGGGGGCGAGCATGAGCGCCGACCCGACGAGGATCGCGTCGGCGCCGGCGAGCTCGGCGGCCGCACCTTGCGCACGCGAGGAGACGCCGCTTTCGGCGACGATCACCCGGTCGCGCGGCGCGCGCGCGACGAGCTCGAGCTGCGCTCGCAGATCGAGCTGGAAGGTGTTCAGGTCGCGCGCGTTGAGCCCGATAGGGTCGGCGCCGATGCGGACGGCGCGGTCGAGCTCGCCCGCCCCGTGGGCCTCGACGAGCGCATCCAACTCGAGCTCTCGGGCGGCACGCGAGAGCTCGAGGGCGGTGCCGTCGTCGAGGTCGCGCAGGAGCAGCAGCACCGCGTCGGCACCGCTTGCCCGCGCCTCCTCCAGATGCCGGCGGGTCGAGAAGAAGCCCTTGGCGAGGAGCGGGAGCCGGGTCGCGCCGCGCACCGCCCTCAGGTCGTCCCAGGAGCCGCCGAAGCACTCGTCGACCAGGATCGAGAGAGCGGCGGCGCCGGCGCGCTCGAAGGGGGCGGCGAGGGCGGCGGGGTCGGCGTCGGGCCGCAGGTCGCCCGCGGACGGCGAGCGCCGCTTGACCTCGGCGATCGCGGCCAAGCCAGGGCGTCGGAGTGCGTCAGCGAAACGCAATCAACGCCTCCAGCCGCTCGGCCGCCGCGCCCGAGTCGACCGTTCTGCGGGCGATCTCGAGGCCTTCACGCAGATCCCCCGCGTGGCCGCCGGCGGCGATCGCCCCGGCGGCGTTCAGCAGGATCGCATCCCGACGCCCGCCGTCCGCGCCCGCGAAGACCTCCCGGATAGCGGCGGCGTTCTCCGCGGGCGAACCGCCCCGGAGCTCCTCCGGTGCGCAACGTGCGATCCCCAGCTCGAGCGGGTCGATCTCCCGCTCGCGGACGCCGCCGTCGAGGACCTCGCAGACGAGGTTCGGCCCGGCGGGCGAGAGCTCATCGATACCGCCGGCGCCATGGACGACGAACGCGCGACGCGCGCCGAGCGCCGCCAGCACGTCGGCGAGGGTCGCGACCAGGTTGGGG
>DASZKB010000128.1:0-2590 GCA_035947475.1 Gaiellaceae bacterium
ACGTGCATAGACCGACGTTCTCGTCGCCGAGGAACCAGCCGACCGCCTCGGCGATGTCGCGCGCGTCCGCGTCGTCGGCGACCAGGCAGACGAGCGGCCGGTCGAGCTCGAGCCAGGCCGCGGCCAGGAAGAGCGGAAGCAGCGCCTCGGAGACCCGCGCGCCGGCGGGATCCTGTGCGAACGCGCGCAGCCGCTCGCTCCCCGCGAGCTCGCGCGCGAGGGCGTGCAGGACGGGCTTGCCGGTCAACGTCTGCTGGTCCATGGCGAAAGACGGAACCTCGGTTCCGCGCGTCGAATCGTACTCGGCGGCCGGCGGAGCCCCCCGCGAAGAGAACGAGTGTCCGATCGGGGGATTCAGGCGGATGCGACCCGCCCGATAATGAACACGAGTCCCGCGCCGCAACCTCGGGCTCGCCGCCGCAAAGTGCTCAACATCGTGCCCACAGAGTTCGGAACCGGCGTCCGCGCCGCCCTCGAGCGCCACGGCTCGCTCGACGGCGAGCGAGCGCCGCTCCGCTACCTCTTCCTCTTCGCGCTCGACTGGGACGGCGATTCTGCTCGGGCTTCCGGCCAGCGCGAGGTCTCGCAGCTCGCGCTCGCTTCGTAGCGGGCCGACCGCCCGCTAGTTGAAGCGCTTCTGGGTCTCTTCGAGGCCCTCCTTCACCAACGATTCGACCGCGTCGGCCGCGCGCGCGACGAGCCCTTCGACGTCGACCTCGGGCGCGAACGGCGAGAGCACGAAGTCGGCTACCGGCCGTCGATCGCCCCGCTCAGGCCGGCCGACACCCACGCGTAGCCGCGCGAACTCCTGCGTCCCGAGGTGCGCGGCGATCGAGCGGAGGCCGTTGTGCCCCGCCAGCCCTCCGCCGAGGCGCGCCTGGAGCCGGCCGACCTCGAGATCGACCTCGTCGTGGACGACGACGAGAGACGGCGGCGCGACCTTGAAGAAGCGCACCGCCGGCGCGACCGCCCGCCCCGAGTCGTTCATGAACGTCTGGGGCTTCAGGAGGGCGACTCGCCGGCCGTCGAGGCGGACCTCCGCGAGCTCGGCGGAGAACTTCGAGCGAAACGAGCCCGCGTGCCGGCGTGCGAGCTCGTCGCAGACCATGAAGCCGACGTTGTGGCGGTCTCGCGCGTACTCCCGGCCGGGGTTCCCGAGGCCCGCGACGAGCAGCTCGAGCGACGAGCCTCGCTCGCCGCGACGAAGGAGCCGCATGCTCGGGGGCTAGCCGGGTGTGGTGCCCGGGCTGCCGGCCGCGTCGGCGTCCGGCTCGGCCGGCTGCTCGGATGCCGCTTCCGGTCTCTCCTCGGGCGGAACCTCGCCCTCGGCGAGCTCTTCTGGTTCCACCATCTCCTCAGGCTCCTCGACGCGCGTCGGCTGCGTCACGGTGGCGAGGACCGCGTCGGGGTCGTCGAGGATCGTCACGCTCTCGGGCGCGCGAAGGTCGCCTACCCGGAGGCTGTCCCCGATCGCCATGGCGGAGACGTCGAGCTCGAGCCGGTCGGGGACGTCCATCGGAAGTGCCTCGACGTTCACCTCGCGGCCGACCTGGCTAAGGACGCCGCCCATCGTGACGCCCTCCGGCGTGCCGGCGAGCTCGACGACGACCTGGGCGTGAATCGCCTGGTCGAGCCGAACCTCATGGAGGTCGATGTGGAGGAGACGACCGCGCACGGGGTCGACCTGGTAGTCCTTGAGGACGGCGTGGCGCGCCTTACCCCCGTCGACCTCGACGTCGACGATCGTGTGAAGCCCATGGTCGCCGCCGAGGGCGCGGCGGAGCTCCCGCTCCGTGACGGCGAACGGGTGGGCGTCCTGCCCGTCGCCGTAGAGGACTCCCGGAACGAGCCCCTGCGCACGCAGGCGCCGCGCCTCGGCGCTTCCGCGCTGCGGCCGCGGCCGAACGTTCAGCTTGACGCGCTCACCGGCCATCTCCGCCCCCGAGTGTAGCCGCGACTAGAACCGTTTTCGCCAGAAGAGGCCTCTCCAGGAGAGCGTGGCCCGCTTCTCTCCGCGCGTGTTCCCGCCGACCCTCGCGCCCCGCCGGCCCACGCTCACGCCGGCGCCGCCCTTCGAGAGCGTCAGACGGATGCCGCGCCCGAGCCGGACCGACTTCCGAAAGCCGAAGGCCACCTAGCCGCCCGCCTCTCGCCGCGCGCGCCACTCGTCGTGCGGCGGGACTTGCTCGCCGACGACATGGAGGAAGTAGTAGGCGCCCAGGTCGCCGAGGAAGCGGAACCGGCGCTTGAGGTCGGCGGCCGTCTCGTCGAACCCTCCGTGCGAGCGGAGGTACCGCCTGAAGTCGCCGTACTCCTCCGCGAGGGCGAGCATCTCGGTCGCGTTGTCGACCGTCGCCTCGAGCTTGCGGCGATTCCGGATGACGCGACCGTCTCCCATCAGCCGGTCGATGTCCGGCGGCCCGAGAGCCGCGACCCGCTCGGGGTCGAGGTCTTCGAGCGCCTCGCGGAGCCCGTCCCACTTCGCTTCGACGACGCGCCAGGAGATCCCCGACTGGAACACAGCCTTCGTCAGCACCTCGAAGTAGTCGGCGAGCGTTTTCGGTTCGATCTGCCGCGGCGGGCGCACGGC
>DASZKB010000129.1:0-4569 GCA_035947475.1 Gaiellaceae bacterium
CTCGGCCGGCGTGTTCGAAACCGTGGAGGAGGCGGTCGAGCGCTGCGTGCGCGTACGGGACGTCGTCGAGCCGGTCGCGGGATGGCGCGCGCCGTACGAGGAGGGGTACGTCCGCTTTCGCGCCCTCTACCCCGCGCTCAAGACGGCCCTTCACTAGCGCTCTGTCCGCCTTTTTCGACTACTCCGTGCTCCAGTCGACGTGTTCCTCGCCGACGACCACGGCCTCATCCGAGTCCGGTTCGGCCTCTTCGCGTGGAGGCAGCGTCGACACCGGCGCGAGGCCGAGCTTCTCGCGGCAGAAGTTGTAGTTCTCGAGCGTGTACTCGCGCGGCGCGAGGCACTTCCCGAAGAGGGAAGCGTTGCCGGGCGCGAGCGCGAGGGCCTCGGCCGGCGCGATATCGGTCGTGTACAGGCTCCCGTCCGCAAGCGCCTCGATGACGGAAATACCGGTCATGAATCCCGTCTTTGCGAGGTAGCCGTTCGCCTTCTGCCCGACTGCCCGAAGCTCGACCAGGACGGAGGCCGACCCGAGGAGCCCGTACGCGTTACGTGAGATCCCGGGCGGTGTCGTCCCTGGATAGCGCGAGAAGTTCGCGTACCCGCGCCGCTCGAGCGCGTTCAGAAGCGTCGCCACCACCTGCTTCGAGCGGAAGATCACCTGATCGAACTGCGGACGGATCCCGAGCGCGTCCGCGGTCGCGGTGGCGTTCGGCCACAGCGTCGAGCCCGTGACCATGTTCCCCTCCGCATCGAGCGGCGTGCCCTGGTGGTGGAGGTCCATCACCACTTCGACGACCTGCGGACCGCCCGCGTCGTCGTAGGCCCTCCGCGCTGCCAGCGCCTCTGGCACCGGGTTGTCGCCGCGTCCGACGCCGACCGGCCCCGTGTTCGGGTCGTCGAGGGGGTCGCTGACCAGGTACGAGTGGTAGCGATTGATGTCGTAGCCGCGGTTTCGTGTGTAGAAGGCGGGGCAGGGTCCGGTCGGGCACACGTTCGGATCAACGTTCTGACGCCAGGGCGATCCCGTCGGAGTGGCGTCGAACCCGTCGATGTTCACGCGGGGCATGATCGTGACGGTGAGCTGGTCACGAATGAATCTGGCTTCCGCTGACGAGCTCGCGAGAGCGCGGATGATCTCGACGGCGGAGTTGCTGACCACGTACTCGTCGCCGTGCTGGTTCGCGATGATCATGATGCCGCGCGGCCCGCTGCCGATCGTGACGATCGGGATCGCGCGTCCGCTCCCCTTCGCCCGATAGGGGGAGTACGTCAGGCGAGCCGCCCCACGGCTCGAGGCGACAGTCCTCTCGAGAGTCCTGATCAGCTCGCCGTAGTCGCGGATCGCCGAAAGCGATTCGGTCTGGTTCGGCGTGATCCACGGGCCGTTGGGCTTGCTCTGCGGCGGCTCTGCGGCCGCCGGTGCGACCTGGATCGCGATGACCACCAAGAGAGCGAACAGACCGGTGCGAAGGGTTCGGCTCATTACGGGCCTCCTAACTGGACGGCGTCCCTTTCACCCCATGCACGGGACGGTCTGCCCGGATGACGCCAGGATCATGCGCGAGCCGCGCGCTTCGCGACGTCGGTGCGGCCGCTTGACCGCCTGGCCGCTAGAGGGCGATCTCCATCCCTTCCTCCGCGAGCTCGGGCGGAGACGCGTCGCCGCCCCAGAGCTCGGCGGCGTGAACGCGAAGCGCGGCGAGCTCGCTGTCGGAGCGGAGCGGATCGTGGTGGAAGAGGACGAGGTGCGCCGCGCGCGCGGCGCGCGCGTACCGCACCGCTTGGTCGACGCTCGAGTGGCCCCAGCCGACGCGCTCGGGGTACTCGTCGGCCGTGTACTGCGCGTCGTGCATGAGCACGTCGACATCGGCGGCCACGGCATACCCGGACAGCCAGTCGGGTGGGCGGTCGCCGTCCTCGCCCCCGAGGAACGGCTCGTGATCCGGGATGTACGCGAGCGTCGCCCCGTCGCTCTCGATCCGGTAGCCGAGCGTTGGCCCGGGGTGCACGACGGGCTCGGCCACGAGGTGCGCCGGCCCGACCTGCCACTCGCCTTGCGGAACGTCGTGGAACGAGAGCGAGCAGGGGACGTCGGAAAGCTGGATCGGGAAGAGCGGCGGCGAGAACGCCCGCGCGATCCGTGCGAAGAGCGACTCGACGGGCGACGGCGGTCCCCAGATGTGAACCTCGTGCCCGGGGCGCCAGAGCGGCTCGAAGAAGCGGAGGCCCTCGACGTGGTCGAGGTGGAGGTGCGTCAGGCAGACGTGGATCGGACGCGCGTCGTCGGGCTCGACACGGATGCCGAGCTCGTGGATCCCCGTTCCCGCGTCGAAGACGAGAAGCGCGTCGTCGTCCAGCTCGACCGCCACGCAGGACGTGTTCCCGCCGTAGCCGAGCGTCCTCGGGCCGGGTGTCGGAAGGGAGCCGCGACACCCCCAGATCGTCGCCTTCACGCCCGCTCCGTCTCAGCGGCCGGCTCCTCCCAGAAGAGCGCCACCACCCCGACCGGCTCCTCCGGCCGGGCGAGGAGGGGGAAGGCGGTCACGGAGATGACGCGGCGCACGGTGTCGAGCCCCTTGATCGCGAAGCGATGGTGAGCCGGCCGGCCCTCCATGAGCGCGATCCCGGCCGGCATGCGCTCGAGCGGGACCGGGGTCCCGTCCAGCTCCTCGGTCTCGAAAAGCTCGGCCCAGCGGCTCGCCGGAAGTTCCCCCACCTCGCCGAAGCTTCGTCCGAGCACACCGGCGGCCGGCTCGTTGAAGAAGACGAGGTTCCCGTCGGCGTCCGAGACGAGCATCGGCGTCGCGAGCTTCGACGCGAACTCGCGCGCGAGGATGAGCACGAGATGCTTCGGCCGACGGTGCTCCACGGGTGAGCGGAGCGTACCGGCGCCAAGCGCGCGCGCACACTTGCTCGCTCGCGCCCGGGCGAACATCATCCCGCCATGGAGTCGATCCTCGAGGCGATCGGGGACACGCCGCTCGTCCGCCTCCGCAGCTGCGCGCCGCCGAACGGCGCCGAGCTCTGGGTCAAGCTCGAGTACAGAAACCCCACGGGGTCGATGAAGGACCGGATGGCGCTCGCGATGATCGAGGGCGCCGAACGGGACGGGCTCTTGGAGCCGGGCGACACCGTCGTCGAGTACACGGGCGGTAGCACCGGCCCCGCGCTCGCGCTCGTCTGCCGCGCCAAGGGGTACCGCGCGCTGATCGTGATCGCGGACTGCTTCACGGAGGAGCGCTTCCAGCTCATGCGCGCGCTGGGCGCGGAGCTCGATGTGATTCCGTCGGTCGAGGGCCGGCCGAAGGTGACGGCGGAGGACGTTCGCAACATGATCGCCCGGGCCGCCGAGCTCGCGGGCGAGCCGAGGCGCTACGCGACCGACCAGTTCAACAACCCGTACGTCATCGCGGGGCACCGCGACCGCCTGGGACGCGAGATCTGGGACGAGACCGAGGGTCGCGTCACCGCTTTCTGCCACGGCATCGGGACGGGGGGCTCGCTGATGGGCGTATCGGACGCGCTGCGGCCCCACGGGGTCGTCATCCAGGGGCACGAGCCGGCGGGTTCGGCTGCGATCGGCGGCGGACCGCCCGGGCCGTTCCTCATCCAGGGGTGGGCGGGCTTCGTCGTTCCCCACTGGCACGCCGAGAAGGTCGACCACGTGGAGGCGATCGGAGATGACGAAGCGCTCGAGATGACGCGGCGGCTCTCGCGCGAGGAAGGACTGTTCGCCGGGATCTCGACAGGGGCGAACGTGGTCGGGGCACACCGCCTCGCCGAGCGCCTCGGCCCCGAGGCGGTGATCGTGACGCTCGCGGTCGACACGGGCTTCAAGTACATGAGCGTCAGCCCGTACGCCGACCTGTAGGCCGCGGGTCCGCGGCGACCGAGAAAAGCGCGCTAGCGGCGGGCGACCGGCGCCTCGAGGGCGCCCTGGACGGCGGCGAGGTACTGGTGGACCTGCTGTACCGCCACCGAGCCCTCGCCGACCGCCGAGGCCACGCGCTTCACCGAGCGGTGCCTCACGTCGCCGACCGCGAAGACGCCGGGCGACGTCGTCTCGAACATGAGCGGGGGGCGCTCGAGCGGCCACCGCGCCCGCGCCTCCTCCTCCTGCGCGATGTCCGCGCCGGTGACGAGGAACCCCCAGCGATCGCGGGCGATCGAGTCCGGAAGCCACTCCGTGTGCGGCTTCGCGCCGATCAAGACGAAGATGGCCGCCGTCGGCACGGTCGCCGTCTCGCCGGTCGTCGTATCGCGCAGCGTCACCCATTCGAGCCTGCCCTCGCCGCCGCCGTCCACTACCTCCGCGTTCACCTGCACGTCGACGTTCGGAGCATGTCGCGGTACCTGATCGACGAGATCGACGCCGCCCGGAACGTCGACGTGCAAGTGAACGCGGAAGTGGTGGACGGCGGCGGCGACGGCAGGCTCGAATGGGTGACGCTGCGCGATACGACGACCGGCGAGACGGCGACCGTGCCGACCGCCGCCATCTTCGTCCTGATCGGCGCGAGGCCGCACACGGAGTGGCTTCCGGACTCCATCGCCCGCGATCGCTGGGGG
>DASZKB010000130.1:0-7728 GCA_035947475.1 Gaiellaceae bacterium
CGCGATGAGGATGATGTTGTCCTTCATCTCGAAGCCGTCCATCTCGACGAGGAGCTGGTTGAGCGTCTGCTCGCGCTCGTCGTGGCCGCCGCCGAGACCGGCGCCGCGGTGGCGCCCGACGGCGTCGATCTCGTCCATGAACACGATGCAGGGGGCGGCCTGCTTCGCCTGCTCGAAGAGGTCGCGGACGCGCGAGGCGCCGACGCCGACGAACATCTCGACGAAGTCCGAGCCCGAGATGGAGAAGAACGGCACGCCGGCCTCGCCGGCGACCGCGCGGGCGAGGAGCGTCTTCCCGGTCCCGGGCGGCCCGTAGAGGAGGACGCCCTTCGGGATGCGCGCGCCGAGCGCCTGGAACTTCTTCGGGTTCTCCAGGAACTCCTTGATCTCGTGCAGCTCCTCGACCGCCTCGTCGACGCCGGCGACGTCCTTGAAGGTGATCTTGGGTGAGTCGGGCGCCATGCGCTTGGCACGGCTCTTGCCGAAGCTCATCACCTTCGAGCCACCGCCCTGCATCTGGTTCATGAGGAAGATCCAGAAGCCGAAGAAGATGACGAAGGGCAGCACGTACCCGAGGATCGACCACCACGGCGAGTCGCCGGTCCCCTTGGAGTCGAAGAGGACGTCGTGCTCGCGGAGGCGCTCCTCCAGCGCGATCTGCGACTGGTCGCTCGGGTAGTTGACCTTGAACTTGTCGCCGTTCGCGAGCGTGCCCTCGATCGCGCGGCTCTTCGGGACGAACAGGACCTCCTTGACGTCGCCCGCCTCGACCTGCTCGATCAGCTGGCTGTACGTGATCTTCTTCCGCTCGTCGGATCCGCGCAGGAGCGTGTGCGACGCGAGGCACGCGAGCAGCACGATCACTATGAGTGGGAAGAGGGCGCTACGGAAAAATCGGCTCAAGCGGCGCTCCTGACGCGGTGGGGCCTAGGGTACCACCCAGGCTATTCGGCCCTGGGCCCCGAACGGTTTAGTGGGTCTCCTCAGCTTGCGCGACGAGCTCGTCGCGCAAAACGCCCACGTAGGGGAGATTGCGATAGCGCTGGGCGAAGTCGAGCCCGTACCCGATCACGAAGCGGTTCGGGATCTCGAAGCCGACGTACCGGACCGGCACGTCGATCTCGCGCCGCTCCGGCTTCGTCATGAGCGCGCAGACCTCGAGCGACCCGGGCTCGCGCGCCTCGAGCGTCCGGATCAGGTACGAGAGCGTGAGGCCGGAGTCGATGATGTCCTCGACGATCAGGACGTTGCGGCCCTCGATCGACACGTCGAGGTCCTTCAGGATGCGCACGACGCCCGAGGAGTCGACGCCTGCGCCGTAGCTCGAGATCGCCATGAAGTCGACCTCGCAGGGGACGTCGATGTGGCGCATCAGGTCGGCCATGAAGAAGACGGCGCCCTTGAGAACGCCGATCAGGAGCGGGTCGCGGCCGCGGTAGTCCGCGGCGACCTCGGCGCCGAGCTCGGCGATCCGGTTCTGCAGGGTCTCCTCGTCGATCAGAACTTCGGCGACTGCGGCGGTGAGCTCGTTGAGCTGGCTCACTCGCCTCGCACCCCGACCACCGCGTCCTCGTAGCCCGGTGCGGCGGCGATCCCCGGCACCGCCACCACCTCGTCGCCCGAGACGACCAGCGGCCAGGCCTCGCGTTCCGACCGCGGAACCTTCGCGTCGACGAAAAGGTCTTGCACCTTCTTCTTGCCTCCCCGAATCGCGAGCCGGTCGCCGGCCCGCCATCCTCGCACATGCAGTCCGGGCCGCCTAGCCTCGATCACCCAGTCACCCCAGCGAACGGGTCGGTCGAGGCGCGTGGGCGCGCGCTCGACCCAGAGGCGGTCGTACTCCCTCACCGCGATGCGCCCCTCGCCGAGGTCAACCCGCTTCGAGCCGGCACGCGATGCGACGAGCTCGCGAAGCGCCCGCTCGATCGGCCGCGGGAGGCGCTCGGGCGCTTCGAGCGCGGCGAGCACGTTCCGCTCGGCCGCGGGGTGCAGGCGGCGCAAGGCCGGCACGATCTCGTTGCGGATGACGCCGCGCACGGTCTCCTCGTTCGAGGAGTCGACGCGGAACGGAAGCCCCTCGGCGCGGCAGTAAGCCTCGGTCTCCTCGCGCCACACGGTGAGAAGCGGCCGCACGACCCCGTCCTCGCGCTTCGCGCGGATCCCGGTCGTCGTCCCGCTCGCCGCGAGGCGGTAGATGACCGTCTCGACCTGGTAGGACGCCGTATGGCCGGTCGCACGGAGGCGGCCCGCGGCGAGCGAGTAGCGAAGCTCTCGAAGCTCGGCCTCGGTGGTGGCGCTCCCGCCGGGTGCCTCGACCACTTCCGCCCCGAGGACCTCGCGGCAGAACCTCGCGTCCTCCTCGGATTCCGCCCCGCGGAGCTTGTGGTTCACGTGGAGGGCGCTTACCCCGTATCCGAGCGCGCCGAGCGCGTGCCAGAGGCAGGTCGAGTCGGCACCGCCCGAGACGAGGCAGACGACCTCACCGCCCGGCGCGATCAGATCGTGCTTCCGGACGTGCTCCTCGACGCGGGCCCGAAGCGCAGCCGTCTCCATGAAGGCATTTTAGGGCGCTCCTACTGCCGCTTCCGCTACGCGAAGATCACCGATCGGTACGTGATCGTGCGGCGCATCCCGACGGACTCGTAGAGCGCGATCGCCGGCGCGTTCTCCGGGCGAACGAAGAGGCAAACGACCGGCGTTCGGGCGAGGAGCAGGCGGGAGAGGTCGGCAAGCGCGCGGCGCGCGTAGCCACGTCCCCGGAGGTCGGGGTCGACCCAGACCTGCTGCAGCTGCACCGCCTTCTCCGTCCACGCAGACGCCTCGGCCTTGAAGAGGATCTTGTCCCCCTCGCGCCAGACCCAGCTTCGCTCGTGCTCGATCTGGAGCCTGGTCCTCCGCTCGAAGACCTTCGGCTCGCGCGCGTACGCGTCGACGCCGACCTCGTCGCGGTACGCGGCGGCGCACGCGGGAACGAGGAGCGGGAGATCGTCGAGGGTGGCGCGGCGAACGCCGCTTCCTCCCGCCGCCGGCGCCCGGTCGAGCACGTACACCGGCTGCCCGGGGCGATCGTCGAGCGGCGTGGGCAGCCGCTTGCGCAGGGCCTCCCAGAGCTGCGTGACGGCTTCCTCCTCGCCCACGATCATGCGAGTCTCGTCCCGCTTCGCCAGCGGAGCGAACGCCGCCGTCCCGCGCCCGGAGGGCACGACGTTCGCGCCGAGGTGGCAGACCGCCTGCAGGCGGTCGCCGTCGGCGAGCGCCGCGAAGCGGCCGACCCCCCGGCGCGCGACGTCCTCGAGGAACACGCGCTCGACGGGGTCCTCGCCGCAGAACGCGAGCACGTCGGCGAGGCGCGGTCGCTTGACCAACCGCGTCATCGCGAAGACGATAGCGCCGTGCCGATCCACGTCCGCGCGGAACCGGGCGAGTACGCGGAGGCGTGCCTCGTGCCCGGCGACCCCCTCCGCGCGAAGTACGTCGCCGAGCACTTCCTCGAGGGGGTCGAGCAGCGGAACTGGGAGCGCGGGATGCTGGGCTACACGGGCACCTACAAGGGACGTCCTGTGTCCGTCCAGGCAACCGGGATGGGGTGCCCGTCCGCCGCGATCGTGATCGAGGAGCTCGTCCAGCTCGGCGTCAAGCGCCTGCTCCGGATCGGGACGTGCGGCGGGCTCCAGCCCGACCTCCAGCTGGGCGACCTGATCGTCGCCGTGTCCGCGGTGCCCGCGGACGGGACGGTGCGGACCTACACCGGCGGCGAGCCGCACGCGCCGACCGCCGACTGGGAGCTCGTCCACGCCGCCGTGCACTCGGCGAAGGAGCTCGGGAGGCGCGTCCGCATCGGCTCCGTGGCCTCGAGCGACACGTTCTACGACCCCGACCCGGGCCGGCACCGGCGCTGGTCCGAGCGGGGCGTCCTGGGCGTCGAGATGGAGGCGGCCGTCCTGTTCACGATCGCGGCCTTGCGGGGCGTTCACGCCGGGTGCCTCCTCACCGTGAGCGACATCGTCGTGGGCGAGGAGTTCACCCGGATCGGCGACGCCGAGCTCAAGGCGGCGGTCGACCAGATGACCGAGCTCGCCCTGGCGACCGTCACGGCGGAAGAGCACTAAACGCGGCTTGCCCGGCGAGGACGTCGTCTTCCTCGTCAACCCTGCGTCGGCGAACGGCGCCACCGGCAAGCGGTGGCCCGAGATCGAGCGGCGGGCGGCGGCCGCCGGGCTTCGCGGCGAGACGCTCGTCAGCGCACGCCCCGGCCATCTCGTCGAGCTCGCCGCGCAGGCGGCGCGATCGGGTGCGCGCCTCCTCGTCGCGGTCGGCGGCGACGGGACCGTGAACGAGGCGGTCAACGGCCTCCTCCAGGCGGCAGCGCCGGACGGCGTCGAGCTGGCGGTCATCCCGCGCGGAACGGGCCGCGACTTCGCCCGCTCCTTCGGCGTGCCGGCGGACGTCGACGGCGCGATCGCGGTCGCGCGCGACGGGACCGTGCGGGCCGTCGACGTCGGGCTCGCGCGCTTCAGCCGCTGGGACGGCTCGCCGGCGGAGTCCTACTTCGTGAACTTCGGCGGCGCCGGCATCTCGGGCGCGATCGCGCGGCGCGCGAACGCCTCCTCGAAGGCGCTCGGCGGGCGCGTCTCGTTCATCTGGGCGACGGTCGCGGTCTTCGCGCGCTGGCAGAGCGCCGACGTGACCGTGACCGTCGACGGCGAGGAGCGAGCGGGCCGCATGTTCGAGGTGCTCGTCCAGAACGGCGAGTTCACCGCCGGGGGGATGTGGGTGACGCCCGGGGCCGCACCCGACGACGGGCTCTTCGACATCCTCTTGATCGGTGACGTCACGAAGGCCGACTTCGCGCGGACCTTCCCGAAGGTCTACCGGGGCTCGCACCTCGGGCACCCGAAGATCGACCGCCTGAGCGGCCGCCGCGTGGCGGTGGACTCGCCGGCGCGCCTTCCGATCGCGCTCGACGGCGAGCAACCCGGCACGACGCCGGTCGAGTTCGACGTGGTGCCGCGGGCGCTTCGGGTCCGCGTGCCGGCCTAGCCCGACGCCGGCGGGTGACTTCGCGGCGCGGGGCTCCGGACGCTCTTCGAGGCCGACGTCCCCTTTGCACGGGCGCTTGTCTTCGCGCCTGAACTCGACTTCGCGCCGGAGCTCGCCTTCGCGGTCGACCCCCGCTGGCGTTTCGAGCCGCCCTCGAGCTCACCGAGCCGCTTCTCGAGCTCCATGACGCGGCGCCGGAGCTCGCGCACGTCCTCGGCCGGCGCGAGGCCGACCTGCGTGAGCGCCGTCCGCGAGGCGGAGTCGAGCATCCCCTTCGCCGCGAGCGCGCGCGTGAGGCCTTCCGTCAGGGTCCGGTTGCGGCCGAGCTCGTCGAGCAGACGGCTCATCGCCTCCTCCCCGCGCCCGGCGAGGCGCCCGACGACGCCGGCATCGGAGCCCTTGCTTTCTTCCGTCTCCATACGCTCCTCTTTCGTCTCTCCGGCAGTCCGTTACCCCGCGCTTACGCGGGCTAAGCGCGGAGGAGGCGCCGACGGCGCGCGAAACGAGCGGCGAGAAGCGCGACGGCGAGGAGAAGCACGAGCGGCGCGACCGTGGCGAGGACGACGAAGATCCTGCCGGCCACGAAGACGAACGCCTCGGCGCCGTCGCGCCACGCGTCGACAACCTGCCAGCCGGTGCCGTCGTCGCCGTCCGGGCGCCGCTCCGCGAGGTCGAGCGAGATCGTCGCGAAGGCGACCTGGTCCTCGAGGAAGCGGGCGCGCCCGCGCACCTGCTCGAGCTGCAGCTGGACCTCGTTCAGGCGCGACTGCACCGCGAGGGCGGATGCGACCGTGCCCGCGCGGCGGAGAAGGGCGAGCAGCTGCGTCTCGACCGCTTCGAGGTGGCGCGTCCGCGCCTCGAGGTCGACGAACTCCTGCGAGACGTCCTGGCCGCTCTCCTCGCGGGCCTCGATGCGGCCGAGGCGCGCGAACGAGCTCATCGCGTCGGGGTAGCGGCGCGCGGGGACGCGGACGACCAGCGTCCCCTCGACGAGGCGGTCGCCCCGGCCCTGCGCCGCGCTCGAGCCGATGACGAAGCCGCCGAACCCAGCCGCGATCGTGCGCGCCCGCTCGACGGCACTCTCGAAGCCGCCCTCGCGGAGCCTGAGGCGAAGAGAAGCGGTCTGGATGACCCGGGGACCGACCGGAAGGAGCGCGCCGCCGGCCGGGTCGGAGACGGCCACCGGGTTCGACGCGTCGCCGGCCGGCTCGGCGGCGGCTCGCCCGGCCGAGCGCGACTCGCCGCCCTCTTCGCTCGTCTGGCTCCCGCACGCCGCGAACGCGAGCGGCGCGAGCGAGACGGCGAGCACGAGGGCGAGACCGGCGGCGAGCTTCGTCTTCACGACGTTGCTTCGACGGCTCTCGGGCTGCGAAAGTTCCCGCCCTGTGGAGGGCTTCCGCTTCTCGACCGACCTGAGCGTCCGCTTCAGCGAGACGGACGCCCAGGGAGTCGTCCACAACGCCGTCTACCTCGTCTGGTTCGAGATCGCCCGCGTCGCCTACCTCGACCGCTTCCGCGGCGGCTACAAGGGGCTCGTCGAGAGCGGCGTCGACGCGACCACGATCGAGGCGCACGTCCGCTATCGCGCGCCCGTGCGCTTCGCCGACTCGATCCGGGTTCACGCGCGCGCGGGGCACCTCCGAGGCGCGCGGTTTCGCTTCGAGTACGCGCTCGAGCGGATGGACGACCGCGCCGACCTCGTCGCGGACGGGTGGACAGCGCACGCGTGCGTGGACGCGCGCACGCTCAGGCCGACCCGCATGCCGGCCTGGCTTGCGGAGGCGATCGCGACGGCAGAGTCGGCGGCGACCTAGGGCGCGTCCGCGCCGGTCGTCGTCGGCGTCGTCGCCGTCGGGGCGGTCGTCGTCTTGCCCGGCTTAGGCGGCGGGGGCGGCGCCGGCTTCTTCTTCTCGCCCGGCGGAGGAGGCGGAGCGGCCGCCGGCGGCGGCGGCGGAGCGGGGCGGGTGAGCGTGCCGACGCGCACCGTCTTCGCCTCCGAGCGGTACGTCGTCGTCCACGTCTCGGAATAGAGGACCTTGCCATCCTCGTACACCTTGCGCGTGACGGTGATCGAGCGGGCCGGCTCGCCGTCCTCGACGACTACTCGCTCGCCTTCGAAGAGCGTCGGGTCGAGGATCTTCTTCACCCGAGGCGGCCCCGTCTCACGGAGCAGCCCGGCGTTCGAGACGACCTTGCGCTCGGTCGGCGCGCCCAGGAGCGTGACGGCGATCCCCGTCTCGCCCGAGGCCGCCCGCATGAAGAGCCAGTTGCCGGTGTCGTTCACGAACTGGAGGTCGATGTCGGGGAAGTTCACGGTGGCGTCTCGGCCGAGCGGGTAGCGGCTGATGTAGAGATCGTGCGCCGTGCGGTCGGTGATCTTGAGGCCGGCCTCCCAGGCGGCGTTGAACACCGTCGTCGCGACCTGCGAGACGCCGCCGCCGACCCCCTCCTCGTACTCGCCGTTCATGATGATCGGAGCCGGCCGGAACCCGCGTTCCTCCGTCCGCGGCCCGACCACGTCGTTGAAGGAGAACGCGTCGCCCGGGGCGAGCAGCGTCCCGTCGAGGAGCGAGACGGCGAGCTGAAGGTTCTTGATCCGGTCTGCGTCACCGGCGTAGGCCGTAGCGAACGACGAGAGCACGCGCGTGATGCGGTAGCGCCGCGCCTCGCGGGTCGTGAGCTCGGGCT
>DASZKB010000131.1:0-9817 GCA_035947475.1 Gaiellaceae bacterium
CGGCCGAGAGAGGCTCGGCCGAGCGACCAGGGACGCGCGCCGTGAACGCAGAGAACCGCCCGCCGGCGGGAGGACGATGGAACACATCCAGGTAGTGCTGGCCGCGCTATTCGTGGCGGTTGCCGGCCTGAGCTCGCTCGCGCGCCGGCTCGCCGTCCCGTATCCGATCCTCCTCGTGCCGGGAGGCCTCGCGCTCGGATTGATCCCGGGCCTCCCCACGGTGGAGCTCGATCCCGAGCTCGTCTTCATGATCTTCCTGCCGCCGCTTCTCTACCACGCGGCCTTCTTCGCCGACCTCCGCTCGCTCCGCGCGGACGCGCGCGCGATCTCGCTCACCTCTGTGGGCCTCGTCCTCGCGACGATGGCCGCCGTCGCGTTTCTCGCGCACGAATTGATCGGCGTGCCGTGGGCCGCCGCCTTCGCGCTGGGCGCGATCGTCTCGCCGACCGATCCGCTCGCGGCCACGGCGGTCATGCGCCGCCTCGGCGCGCCGCGCCGGATCGTCCACCTCGTCGAGGGCGAGAGCCTCGTGAACGACGCGGCCGCGCTCGTCGCCTACCGCGTCGCGCTCGCGGCCGCCGTAGGAGGGAGCTTCTCCGTGCTCGATGCCGGTTTCCGCTTCGTCTGGGCTTCGCTCGGCGGCATCGCGGTCGGGCTCGCGGTCGGCTTCGTCGTCGCGGAGATCCGTCGCCGGCTCGACGACCCCCCGATCGAGATCACGATCTCGCTCTTCACGGGGTACGCGGCCTTCCTGCCCGCGGACGAGCTCGGCCTCTCGGGAATTCTCGCCGTCGTGACGGCCGGCATCTATCTCGGCTGGCACGCCCCGGACATCTCGTCGCCGGCGCAGCGCCTCCAGGGCTCCGCCTTCTGGGACATGCTCGTCTTCCTGCTGAACGCGACTCTCTTCGTGCTGATCGGGCTCCAGCTCCCCGTCATCCTCGACGCCGTCTCGCCCCGCGCGGCCGTCGAGTTCGTCGCTTACGGCCTGCTCGTGAGCGCCGTCGTGATCGGAGTGCGCTTCGCCTGGATGTTCACGATGCCGTATCTGATCCGCGCCCTGGACCGCAGGCCGACCCAGTTGGCGCGGCGAGTCGGAGGGCGGTCGCGGATCGTCGTCGGCTGGAGCGGCATGCGAGGCGCCGTCTCGCTCGCCGCCGCGCTCGCGGTGCCGCTCGAGACGGACACCGGAGCACCCTTCCCCGAGCGGGACGTGATCCTCTTCGTCGCCTTCACGGTGATCGTGGTCACCGTGGTCGGCCAGGGGCTGACGCTCCCCGGGCTGATCCGCCGGCTCGGGCTCGTCGAGGAGGACGACGGCGAGACGCGCGAGGAGCTCCGCGCCCGCCTCGAAGCGGCGCGCGCCGCCCTCGAGCGGCTCGACGAGCTAGCCGAAGAGGACTGGACGCGTGACGAGACGATCGAGCGCGTCCGCCGCCAGTACGAGTTCCGGAAGCGCCGCTTCGCCGCGCGCGCCGGCGAGATCGCCGACGACGGCTACGACGAGCGCTCGCTCGCCTACCAGCGCCTGATGCAGCTCCTGTTCGAGGCGCAGCGCGAGGCCGTCGTGCGCCTCCGAAACGAGGGCGCGATCTCGAACGACGTCATGCACCGGATCGAGCGCGAGCTCGACCTGGAGGAGTCGCGGCTGGAGGTGTGACGCGCGCGGCAGCCTCGAGGGTCCACGCCTTGACCTTCGTCTCCTTCCCGCGCAGCTCGAGCTCGCCGGCGAAGGCGAGATCGTCCGCCCGCCGCCGGAGCGATTCCCGCGTCGAGTCCGCGACCAGAATCGAATGCGGGGTCGACTTCGTCGCCGCCTGGAGACGCGCGGCCGTGTTCGTCGTATCGCCGACTGCCGCGTACTCCAGTCGCCGCGCCGACCCAACCGTTCCGGACATCACCGGGCCGCTGTTCAGCCCGACGCCGATCGAGAAGCCGTCGCCGAGCCCGCTGTCCGCGACCCAGCGGTTGAAACGCGGCAGACGCGCGTCGACGATCTCGCGGGCCGCGGCGAGGGCTCGATCGGCGTGATCGTCCGCCTCGATCGGGGCGCCGAACACGGCCATTATCCCGTCGCCGAGATACGCGACGAGCGTCCCGCCGTTGTCGAGGATCGCGTCGCTCATCTCGGTGAGGTACTGATTGAGGACCTCGATCACCAGGTCGGCCGGCATCGCCTGGGCGAACGTCGTGAACCCGCGGAGATCGGCGAAGAGGACGGTTGCGAACCGGCGCACGCCGGCGAGACGGAGGTCGTCGTCCGTCCGCCGGAGGACCTCGTCGACCACCTGCTCGGGGACGAATCGGGAGAACACGTTGCGAACGTGCTCCTGCTCGAGGTCGTGGAGGCGCTTCTTCGTGAGCCCGGCGCTGATCCGCGCGCGCAGGAGCACGGGGTTGAACGGCTTCGGGAGGTAGTCCAGCGCTCCGAGCTCGATGCACCGGACGACGGTCTCGAGCTCGTCGAGCGCCGAGATCATGATCACCGGGAGGTGACGGAGCTGCGCGTGCTCTCCGATGTGCTCGAGCACGTTGCAGCCGTCCATCTTCGGCATGAGAACGTCGAGGAGCACGATGTCGAAGGCCTCGCGCTGGACGAGCTCCCACCCCTCCTCGCCGTCTTCGGCGGTCGTGACCTGGTGCCCGTCCCGTTCGAGCGTCTTCGCGAGGAGCGCGCGGTTGATCGGGTCGTCGTCGACGACGAGCACGGAGGCCTGCGCCTCGGTCACGTCGCCACCCCGCCGACGGTCGCGAGCGCCCGCTCGACCCGCCCGTACTCGGCTTCGATCTCGTCGACGAGCGCGGCGGCCCCGTCGAGCTCATCCGCGCGCGACTTCTCCTCGAGCTCCTGGCAGGCATCGCCCAGCCGCGTGGCTCCGAACGTCCTCGCATTCGACTTGAGCGTGTGCGCGGCACGCCGAAGCTCCTCGGCGTCGCCCGCCGCGTGCGCACGCTGAAGAGTCGCGACGAGCGCGGGCGCCTCGCCGAGGAAGGTGCCGATCAGGTCGGCGACGAAGGCGGGGTCGTCCACGGCCGCGCGAAGCTCGGCGAGGGCGCTCGCTTCGAGGACCTCCCCGTCGCCGTCTGCGGATGATGCTCCAGCCCCCGCGTTCGCGTCGACCCGGCCAAGCGCCTCGGCGAGCTCGTCGACGCGGATCGGCTTCGACAGGTAGTCGTCCATGCCGGCGGCGAGGCACGCTTCCCGGTCGCCCGCCATGGCCTTGGCCGTCATGGCGACGATGCGCGGGCCGCTCGCGCCGGGCCACCTGGCGCGAATCTGCTTCGTCGCCTCGAGGCCGTCCATCTCCGGCATCTCGACGTCCATGAGTACGACGTCGTACGCCGCCTTCTCGAGGGCCGCGAGCGCCTCGACGCCGTTCGCCGCGATATCGGCGCCGTAGCCAAGCTTCGTGAGAAGCGCGAGCGCGAGCTTCCTGTTCACCTCGTTGTCCTCGACGAGGAGGACGCGAACAGTTTGCGCCTCCGCGGCGTGGTCCCCGGTTGCCACCCCGCTCCGCGTCGCACCGGCCTGCTCGGCGAAGACGTTCACGAGCGTGTCGTAGAGCTGTGACGCCTTGACCGGCTTCGCGAGGCGCGCGGCGAGCTGGACTTGCGCTTCCGCGTCCTCCTTCCGGCGCCCGAGGGACGTGAGGAGCACGAGCGGAAGCACGGTGGAATCGCGGTGGGCGCGGATCCGCCGGGCCAGCTCGATCCCGTCCATCTCCGGCATCTGGAGATCGAGGAGGCCTAGATCGAAGGGCTCGCCGTTCGCGACCCACGAAAGCGCCTCCGAGGGGGACGCCGTCGCCCTCCCCGTCATCCCCCACGACTCGGCTTGGCGCAGGAGCAGTGTGCGGTTCGTCTCGTTGTCGTCGACGATCAGGAGGTGCTTTCCCCGCAGCTGCGGCTGAATCGGCTCGTCGTGGCTCGGCAGAGGCACCGAGGCCTCATCGGCCACGATCGTGACGTGGAACGTCGAGCCGCGGCCCGCGCCGCTTTCGGCCCACATCGTCCCGCCCATCATCTCCGCGAGCCGCTTCGAGATCGCAAGACCGAGACCGGTCCCGCCATAGCGGCGCGTCGTCGACGCGTCCACCTGGCTGAACGACTCGAACAGGCGGTCCATCCGCTCCGGTGGGATCCCGATCCCGGTGTCGCGAACGGCGAAGTGGAGCTCGGCCTCGTGATCCCGGGCCGGCCGTGCGCCGATGGATACGACCACCTCACCCTCCTCGGTGAACTTCACCGCGTTCGAGAGGAGGTTGATGAGGATCTGGCGCAGGCGCGTCACATCGCCCACGATGACGCGGGGAACTTCCGGGTCGAGGAGATAGGCGAGGTCCAGGCCCTTCTCCGTCGCCCGCCCCGCTACGACGTCCAGGGCTGCCTCCACGCACGTACGCAGCTCGAACGGGTAATGCTCGAGCTCGAGCTTCCCCGCCTCGATCTTCGAGAAGTCGAGGATGTCGTCGATGATCCGGAGCAGGGCCTCGCCGCTCATCCGGACGATCTCGGCGAACTCGCGCTGTTCGTCGTCGAGCTCCGTGTCGAGCAGGAGCCCCGTCATCCCGATCACGGCGTTCATCGGCGTGCGGATCTCGTGGCTCATCGTGGCGAGGAAGGCGCTCTTCGCGCGGTTCGCGGCGTCTGCTTCCTCGCGCGCGCGGACGAGCTCCGAGATGTCGTGATAGATCGCAAACGACCCCTGGTGCTCGCCACCGACCATCACAGGGGCGACAAGGACCTCGACGTCTACGAGCGACCCGTCCTTTCTCGTCCGCTTCCTGAAGGCGTGAACTTCCTGGCCGCGGGCGGCGCTCCGGCTGAACGTGACGGCCTCGTCACGGATCTCCTGCGCGTTCGCTACGAGATCATCGATGTTTCGCCCGAGCGCTTCATCGCGCGTGTACCCGAAGAGGCGCTCCGCCGCCGGGTTCCACGCGCGCACGGTGTCGTCGAGGCCCAGGGAGACAATCGCCGTGGGGCTGTTCTCGAGGACCGACTCAAGCGACCGCGTCTGACGCTGAAGCTCCGAGATGTCGTGGTAGATGCCGTAGCGCCCGACGAGCTCGCCCTCCTGGAAGATCGGGGCCATGAGGAGATGCACGTCGACGAGCGACCCGTCCTTGCGCGTTCGCCTCGCGACGAGCTCGTACTCCCCCTCGGAACCGCGGCGGTTCACCTCGGCGGCCTCGTCCTGGAGCTCCTCCGCGGCGGCGACCAGCTCGTCGACGTTGCGCCCGACCGCTTCGTCCCGGGTGTAGCCGAAGAGCCTCTCGGCCGCGGGGTTCCACGAAGCCACGTTGTCGTCGAGGTCGACGGTGACGATCGCCGCGGGGCTGATCTCGAGCAGCGACTCGTAGTACTGCTTCTGCCTCTGGAGCGCGCTGACGTCGTGGTAGATGACGTAGTAGCCGACGTGCTCGCCGTCCACGTGGAGCCGGACGAGGAGGACCTCGACATCCACGAGGCTTCCGTCCTTCCGCATGCGGCGAGTGAGAAGCTGGGCCGCGCCGTGTTCGAGCGCGTCTGCCGTGAGAGCGTCCCCTTCTTCCTGAAGCGCCTCGGTCCGAAGGAGCAGCGGCTTGATCGGCTGCCCCGTCGCCTCGCTCTCGGAGTATCCGAAGAGGCGCTCGGCGGCGGGGTTCCACGACGTCACGCGCTCCTCGAGGTCGAGCGTGACGACGGCCACCGGGCTGATCTCGAGAAGCGACTGGAGGTACTGCATCTGTCGGCGTAGCTCCGCCTCGCTCGCCCGAAGCGCCTCCTCGGCCTCGCGGCGCTGCGTGATGTCCTCCACCATCGTCAGCCCGGCGAGACGCCGGCCGGCGTCGTCTCGCACCGCGGTCGCGACGACATGCGCCCAGATGACGCGGCCGTCGCGGCGGATGTAGCGCTTCTCGAGCTCGTACCGGTCGATCGCACCGGCGGCGAGCTCGCGATGCAGCTCGACCTCGCGCGCGAGATCGTCCGGGTGGGTGTACTCGGTGAAGTGGAGCGCGTCGAGCTCGTCCTCGCTGTAGCCGAGCATCTCCCGGTACGCTCGATTTCGCCGATACACGCCGTCGCCGTCGCCGCGCCGAAGTGACGTGGGGACGAGCGCCGAGTCCTCGTCGAGCGTCCCCCAGGCGATCCCGATCGGAGCCTCCTCGAACATGGCGCGGAAGCGCTCCTCGCTCACGCGGAGGGCGTCCTCGGCCTCCTTACGCTCCGTGACGTCGACGAGGAAGCCCTGAACGTAGAGCGGCGTGCCGTCGTCGCCCTTCACGATCACCGCCTCGTCGCGAAGCCAGACGGTTCTCCCGTCGCGCGCGACCAACCGGTACTCGAAGCGCCAGTTCGTCTCGCCGGCGGCGAAGACGCGCTCGTGGTCGGCGAGGACCCGCTCGCGGTCGTCCGGATGGAGGAGCCTCGGGAAGAGCTCGGGGTCGGACAGCCACTCGTCCGGCGAGTAGCCGAGGAGCTCGCCGACCTGCGGGCTGATGTAGATCGAGGCCGCCGTCGGGGTCGCCTCGTCGACGTACGTCACGAGCGGGAGCTGCTCGACGAGGTCCCGGTAGCGCTTCTCGGCGTCCTGCTGCGCTCGCGCGGCCGTCACGTCGTGGTAGACGACGAGGTACCCGGTCGGCACGTCTTCGACGGTCACAGCGACCGCGAAGAGCTCGACATCGAGGAGCGTCCCGTCCTTCCGGGTCCGGCGCGTGACGCCGTGGGCGCGCCCGGTGCGCCGCACCTCGTCGTAGTAGGCGGCCGCTTCAGGCCGCAGCTCGTCCCGCGTGGCGATGAGCTCTTCGAGGTCGCGCCCGAGCGCCTCGTCCCGGGCGTATCCGAAGAGATCTTCGGCGGCGAGGTTCCACGAGCTCACCGTGCCGTCGAGCGCGAGCGTCACGATCGCAGTCGGGCTGATCTCGAGGAGCGACTCGACGTAGTGCCTCTGCCGGCGCCCCTCCTCCTCGCTTCGCCGGAGAGCTTCCTCCAGCTCCTTCCGCTCGGTGATGTCGAGGAGGAAGCCGTAGTGGAACCCGGGCGCACCTGTCTCGTCCGGGATCACTGCGGCCTCGTCGCGGAACCAGCGCACGGTTCCGTCCCGCGCGATCATGCGGTACTCCATGCGGAAGCCTTCCCCCGTCTCGCGGGTCCGGCGATGCTCGGCAAGGACCGCGTCGCGGTCGTCCGGGTGGAGAACCCGGAGGAACAGCTCGTCGTCGGAGGCCCACTCGTCGCTCGAGTAACCGAGCACCGACTCGAGCTGCGGGCTCGTGTAGACGTTCGAGCTCACGTCGTCGAGCCGGTCGATGTAGACCGTGAGCGGGATCTGCTCGATCAGCGCCCGGAGGTTCGCCTCGGTCAGGCCCGCGTCGCGGCGCGAGTCCGTCTCCCTCCCCCCGGTTTCGGCGGCTTCGTGATCGCTCATAACATGAGGCTCGCCCCGAAGAGACGAGCGCGACCACGCCCCAGCTCCCGTGACGGGCCGTATCGGCCGTTCCGGTGAATCTAACACCCGGCCGTCGGCCGCACTAGACGGCGCCAACGGGCCGGATGCCGGCCTCAGGCGCCGAAGAGGTCGAGCCGCCAGTCGTTGGACATCTCGAAGCGCCCCGGCGGGTACTCGAACTCGCACTCGCCGACGAGGGTGAAGCCGAGCCTGCGGCAGATCGCGTTCGACGCCGGGTGGTCCACGCGCGGGAAGGCGTGGACGAACCGGTGCTTCCTCTCGGACCTCGCCCTCGCGATCGCCTGGCCGGTCGCCGCGCGCGCGATCCCTCGCCCCTGGAACGGCGGCAGGACCGACCACCCGATCTCGTAGACCTGCCCACCGCGCCACGTTCGCTCCCAGTAGCCGACCGACCCGACCGGCTCGCCCGAGGCGCGGTCGACGATCTTGAACATCCGGCCGCCGCCCGACCCCGCGAGCCGGGCGTAGCGGTCCTGGCGCTCGGCGATCTTGGCGGGGCTCTCGGGCCCGCCGAGGAACTCGGTCATCGCCGGGTCGCCCATCAGCTTCTCGAGGAGCGGGAGGTCGTCCCCGCCCCACGGCTCTATCCCGACGGTGCTCGCGTCCGGCACGCGCCCTTCCGGCTCCGCGTTCAACGCGTCCAATGTACGTCCGCCTGCGTGGGACATGCCTAGACTGGACCCGCCCCCTCCGAGAGAACGCGACGATGTCCGTATCCACCGAGCCCGAGACGCGCTACGCGACGCGCGGCGACGCTCACATCGCATATCAGGTGGTCGGCGACGCGCCGCTCGACCTCGTGATCGTCTCGACGTGGTTCAGCCATCTCGAGGCGCAGTGGGAGTTCCCTGCCTTCGCGCAGTACCTGCGCCGGCTTGCGTCGTTCACCCGTCTCATCACGTTCGACAAGTACGGCATCGGCCTCTCCGACCCGATCCCGTCGAGGAACCTGCCGCCGCTCGAGGACTGGGTGGACGACGTCCGGGCGGTCATGGACGCGGCCGGTTCTGAAGCGGCCGTGATCCTCGGCGCGAACGAGGGGTCGATGATGGCCACGCTTTTTGCGGCGACCCACCCCGAGCGAACGACCGCTCTCGTGCTCGAGAACGCGACCGCCCGAATGGCGTGGGCGCCGGATTACCCCATCGGCGTCCCACGCGAGTTCCAGGATCGCCTCGCGGCTCTCGTGGAGGAGTCCTGGGGCCGCGGGGACATGATGGCTGCCGTGAACCCGAGTCTCGCCGGCGATCCCGTCGCGGCCGAAGCTTGGGGACGTTTCCTTCGCCTCTCGGCCAGCCCAGCGACGGCCGCGGCGGTGATCCGCGTGCTCTTCGAGCTCGACGTCCGCGACATCCTCCCGACCATCGGCGTCCCGACTCTCGTGGTCAACCGCAAGGACAACCCGGTGATCACGCCCGAGCAAGGGCGCTACGTCGCAGAGCGCATCCCCGGCGCGAAATTCGTCGCCGTTCCAGGCGCCGACTACGGCTTGGCCGTGGGCGACCCCGACGCGATCGTCGACGAGGTCGAGGAGTTCCTGACCGGCGCAAAGACCGCGGGTGACGCCGACCGCGTGCTCGCGACCGTGCTCTTCACCGACATCGTCGGCTCGACCGCGCGGCTGAGCGAGCTCGGTGATCGGCAGTGGCGCGAGGTGCTCGCCTCGCACGATGCGCTGGCGCGGCGACAGGTCGAGCGGTACGGAGGACGGCTCGTCGACACGACCGGCGACGGGCTCCTCGCCACGTTCGACGGCCCTCTCAGGGGGATCAAGTGCGCGATCGCGCTCCGCGACGCCGTCCGCCGAATCGGACTGACGATCCGCGCCGGCGTGCATACCGGCGAGATCGAGAGACGCGGCGACGACGTTGCCGGGCTGGCGGTTCACATCGCCGCGCGGGTACAGGCGCTCGCTCACCCCGACGAGGTCCTCGTCTCGCGGACGGTGAAGGACCTCGTAACCGGCGCAGGGTTGCGGTTCGCCGACCGCGGCTCTCACGAGCTCAAGGGAGTCCCGGAGCCGTGGGAGCTCTACGGCGTCGAAGCCTGATCCGCGCCGGTCGCGATCGCCGTCTCGTGCCGCGGCTCGTAGAGCACGATCTTTCCGCCACCCGGAATGAGCATCGTGACGGCGATCCCCCAGCCCTCGTTGGTGGGATCGCCCTCGAACTCGACCCCGCGTTCGCGTAGCTCGCCCATCGTCGAGCCGAGGTCGTCGCACATCAGGCTGACCTCGTGGCGGGAAGCGCCCTCGGCAGGGTGCACGGCGAGCTCGGCAGGCGGGAGGGCAAAGATGAGCCAACCGTCCCCAGCGTCGACGTGGCGCCACCGAAACACATCCCTGAAGAGCGCGCGCACCGC
>DASZKB010000132.1:0-4228 GCA_035947475.1 Gaiellaceae bacterium
GCCTTCCCCATGAAGGCGTAGCCGAGCATCCCGACGCCGATCGTGCGGACGCCGGCGGCCTCCGCCGCGCGGCCCATGGTGACGAACCCGACCTGTTTATCTTCGGCCATTGCCCTACTCCTTTGCGAACGCTGCGTCGAAGGCCACGCCGGACGGCGCGAAGTCGGTGCGCCGGACGAACGCCAGCGCGTCCGGCGCCCCCCACTCGCGGTCCATGCCCGAGTCCTCCCACTCGATCGAGAGCGGGCCGTCGTAGCCGATCCTGTTCAGAGCCCGGAAGAGCTCCTCGAAGTCGACGTCGCCGTGCCCAGGCGAGACGAAGTCCCACCCGCGCTCGGCCTCGCCGAAGTTCAGGTGGCCCCCGAGGATGCTGCGGCGCCCGTCCAGCCGCTTGCGCGAGTCCTTGACGTGCACGTGGTAGATCCGGTCGGCGAACTCCTCGACGAAGGCGGCCGAGTCGAGGAACTGGTGCGCGAAGTGACTCGGGTCGAAGTTGATCCCGAACGGCTCGCGGCGCTCGATGGCGTCCAGCGCCTTGCGCGTCGTCACGAAGTCGTACGCGATCTCGGTGGGGTGCACCTCGAGCCCCCACTTGACGCCCTCGGCGTCGAAGACGTCCAGGATCGGGCTCCACCGCTCGGCGAAGTCGCGGTAGCCGGCCTCGATCGCCTCGAAGTCGTTGGGCGGGAACGAGTACACCTGGTGCCAGATGCTCGAGCCGGTGAACCCGTTCACCTGCTGAACGCCCAGCTTGGCCGCGGCGCGGCCGGTGTCCGCGATCTCCTGGGCAGCGCGCTGCCGAACGCCCTCCGGGTCGCCGTCGCCCCAGACGTGCGGCGGCACGATGGCGGCGTGCCGCTCGTCGATCGGGTCGCACACCGCCTGGCCGACCAGGTGCGCCCCGAGCGCGAAGCACTGGAGCCCGTGGCGGTTGAGGATCTCCCAGCGCGAGTCCGTGTAGCCCGGGTCGGAGAGCGCCTGCTGGACGTCGAAGTGATCGCCCCAGCACGCGAGCTCGAGGCCGTCGAACCCCCACTCGCTCGCCTTGGCGGCGAGCTCTTCGAGGGAGAGATCGGCCCACTGGCCGGTGAAGAGCGTGACGGGTCGTGCCATTTTCCCTCCTAGTTCGTCGGTCCCCTGTGGTTCGTCTCGGCAACGACCACGTTCACGCCGGCCGCCCGGTAGGCGGCGAGCGTCTGAGCGTCGAGCGCGTCGTCGACGACGAGGGCGTCGAAATCCTGCGCCCGGGCGATCGAGAGCAGGAAGCTCTGCCCGAACTTCGACGAGTCGACGAGCGCGATCGTCCGCGACGCGACGTCCTGCGCGGCGTGAAGCGTGTCGGCGAGCGCGCGGCGGGTCGTCGTCAGGCCGTGGTCGAGCGTGATCCCCGCTCCCGATATGAACGCCGTCTCGACGTTGAGGCCGCCGAGGAAGTCGCTCGCCCAGCGGCCGCCGATCATCCGGAGCGTCTGGTCGACCTCGCCGGGCGTCACGACGATGTGGATCGACTCGGCGTGGAGCTCGAGCGCGATCGCGGGCGAGTTCGTGACGAGCGTGAGCGCCCGCGGCGGGCGGCGCCCGACGTGACGGGCGAGCGCGAGGCACGTCGTCGACGAGTCGACGAAGATCGTGGAGCCGTCCGCGACGAAGGCGGCGGCGCGGGCGGCGATCGCCTCCTTCGCGGCGGTCGCTTGCCGAAGGCGCTTCGCCCAGTCGGTCTCGATGTGCGGGAGCGCGGCGGCCGGCCGGGCGCCGCCGCGGACGCGCTTGACGAGCCCGTCCTGGGCGAGGCGGTCGAGGTCGCGGTGGACCGTGATCGGCGAGACGCCGTAGTCGCGCGCGAGCTCGCCGACGGACGCACCGCCGTCGCGCTGGATTCGCTCGAGGATCTGGGCGCGACGGAAGTCGGCCGGCACGGCGCCGCCCCTCAGGCGGTCGACGTCGCGGCGCCGACGAGCTCGAGGTAGCGCTCCGCGACGAGGTCGGCGAACGACGGGTCGTTGACGTGCGTCTCGACCGCCTCGAACGCGATTCCGGGGCGGAGCGCCTCGCGCAGGCGCTCGACGAACGACTCATCGGCCTCGGGGTCCCAGAGGGCGCCACCCTCCACGTCGGCGAGCGAGAACCCCCGGGTCGGAACGACGACGCGCACCTGCCCGCGCGCCTCGTTCAGCCGCTCGGCGACGAGGCGGCCGAGCTTGGCCATCTCGTCCGGCTCGACCCGGACGAGCGTCGCAACCGGGTTGTGGTAGTAGCTCTTGCGCGCGCGATAGCGCTCCGGGATGGTGCCCGGGGCGCCCTGGTTGAAGAAATCGACGCAGCCCGGGACGACCACCTGCGGAAGGCCCAGCCGCCCCGCGACGCGGAGCCGCTCGGGCCCGGTCGCGTGGATCCCGTCCATGAGCGAGTTCGCGAGCTCGGAGAGCGTGTAGTCGATGACGCCGGCGAGCGCGCCCTGCTCGGCGAGACGCTCCATCGCGGGGCCGCCCACCCCGTTCGCGTGGAAGATCACCGGCTCGTGCCCCGCTTCCTCGAGCGCCGCCCGGATGCGCATCACTGCCGGGGTGGTATGGCCGAGCATCGTGATCCCGACGCTGCCGGCGCCGACGTCCTCCACCGGGCGGCCGGCGTCGCGCGCCATCCCGACGACGGCCGCGGCCGCGTTGTCGAACACGGTCCGCGCGATCGGGTTGAGACCGAGGATGTCGACCACCGAGTGCATGACGAGCACGTCGCTCTCGCCCACGAACGGGGCGAACGCGCGCCGCCCGGACGCGCTCGGGGAGACGATCACCTTCGGGACGCCGACGGGCAGGGCCCGCATGGCGGCCGCGCCGAGGATCGCCCCCTCGGCGCCGCCCAGGCAGAGCGCGCCGTCGAGCCGCCCTTCGAGCCAGAGGCGAAGGCAGACGGCGCGGACGCCTTTCTCCATCAGCTCGACGGCCGCGCCGCGGCTGCCCGCCGCGCGGATCTCGTCGAGCTCGTGCCCGCCCTCACGCGCCACCTCGTAGCGCGAGACGTCCGGCTCGCACTCCAGAGCCTCGCCGAGGATCCCGGAGTCGACGACGAGCGGGCGCGCGCCGAGCGCGCGGAGACGCCCGCGCACGTACTCGATCTCGGGCCCCTTCGTGTCGAGCGTCCCGATGAGGATGATCCCGGGAGCCTCGTTCATCGGCTCACGCGCGATCTCGCCACTCCCGCGTGTGGACGTCGACCGGGACCTTCTGGAACTCGACGAGCGCGTCCGCCAGATGCCGCGCGTACCGCTCGTACGTCTCCTCCCCCTTCTCGGCCGTGGCGCGGAACGGGTTCCCGATCACCCCGCTCGGGGTGAAGTCGGAGTGGTCGGTCGGGAAGAGGAAGTACTGGAAGCCCTGGAACTCCACCTCCGGGGCGCCGTCCAGCTTGATGAACGAGTCCGGAAACCAGTCCGGCTTCTTCACCCGCTCGTGCACCGCGCGGTCCATCCGCACCAGGCGCTCGTCGTGCGCCATCACCTGCGCCGTCTCGAGCTCGCTCGAGTGCCACCCCGGCGTCTCCTCGGGCGGGTTCTCCATGACGTCCTCGATGACGCCGAGGTAGCGCTCGCCGTAGAGCTTCGACATGGTCACGAACGCGCCCGTCTCGTAGCGGATCCGGCGCAGGAGCGGGTCGATGATCTTCGTGTTCGACCCGTGGTTGTTCACGAACACGATCCGGTCGAAGCCGTGGTGGATGAGCGAGCGGGCCACGTCGTGGTACACCTCGAGCAGGATCTGCGAGCGGACGGTGACGGTGCCCGTGCCGTCGCCCGCCCCGTACATGTGCTGCGGCGAGTACCCGAACCAGACGCAGGGCGTGTAGAGGACTTCCGCGCGCTCGGCCGCGCGCCGCGTGATCTCGTCCGCCTGGATCGTGTCGGTCGCGAGCGGGAGGTGCGGGCCGTGCTGCTCCATGCTCGCGATCGGGACCATCACGATGTCCTTCTCGTCGAGGTACGCCTTGATGTCGGGCGGCGCCAGGTCAGCGACGTTGTAGGACGCGAGGTCGGGCATGCCTACGCGGGCGACGGCGCCCGGGCGCCGATATGCCGCCGCAGCTCGTCGATCGACTCCTTGACGTACTGGTCGTAGAGGTGGTCGGGAACGGCCCCGGTCCCGTGGTCGCGGAGGAACTGCTCGAGCCCAACCGTTGCCTCGGCCTCGGACGCGTCGCCGATCTCCTTGCGGGTCGAGATCCGGCTCCGGTC
>DASZKB010000133.1:0-5298 GCA_035947475.1 Gaiellaceae bacterium
GCGCGCGATGATCGACAACGCGATGTTCTACTTGATCGGCACCCTCTACCCGCTCGTCGCGCGGGCGACCTACCCGACGCTCGCCTTCGCGCAGTACCCCGGCGAGGTCGCGACGTCGGACGCCGACGAGGAGATGAAGGCGAAGGCGCAGAAGGACGCCGAAGAGGCGCTCGCCGAGCCGCTCGATGTCTACAACACGTTCTTCCTCGACGGAAAGCCGTTCATCGGCGGCGACCATCCGTCGATCGCGGACTTTCGCTTCGTCGCGACGCTCGAGTTCCTGCGCGCGATCGACTACGACTTTCCCGCCTGGGCCGAGGAGTACATGGCCCGGATGGAGGAGACGCTCGGCGAGGCCTACTCGGAGCCGGCGAAGGACGTCCGCGCCTACGTCGCCTCGATGAAGTCGCAGAGCTCCTAGGTCCGAACGGCCCGCCCGCGCGGTAGAAGGTCCCCGATGCCGGAGCGGCACGTACGCCTCACACATCCGGACCGCGTCCTCTTCCCCGACGACGGGATCACGAAGGGCGAGCTCTTCGAGTACTACGACGCCGTCGCGCCGGTGCTCGTCCCGCACCTGCGCGACCGCCCTTTCACGATGAAGCGCTACCGCGACGGGGCCGCCGGCGAGGGCTTCTTCCAGAAGCAGGCGCCCAAGGGCATGCCCTCCTGGATCCGGACGCGTCAGTTCCGCACCTTCCGGCGTGAGGGAGGGTCGCGTCTCGTCGACTTCCCGCTCGTCAACTCGCGCGAGGCGGTGCTCTGGATGGTTCAGATGCACTGCATCGACATGAACGCGTGGTACTCGCGCATCGATCGGCCCGACCGCCCGGACTTCGTCGTCTTCGACCTCGATCCGCCGGACGACGGGTTCGCGCTCGCGGTTCGCGTCGCGCACCTCGTGCGGGAAGCGCTCGAGGAGCTCCGATTGCGCTCGTACGTGAAGACGAGCGGCGCCGACGGCATCCACGTGCTCGTCCCGATCACCCGCCGCTCCACGTTCGAGGAGACGTACGAGTTCGCCGAGCGCGTCTCGCGCACGATCGAGGAGCGCCACCCGGGCGTCGCGACGACCGAATGGCTGAAGCGCAAGCGAAGCGGCGTCCTGGTCGACCACCGCCAGAACGGCTGGGGAAAGACGATCGCCTCCGTCTACTCGGTCCGACCCCGCGCGGGCGCTCCCGTCTCGACGCCGCTCGAGTGGGACGAGCTGACCGAAGACGTGACGCCGCGGCAGTTCGGGATGCGCGAGGTGCTCGCGCGGGTCGAGCGCGACGGCGACCTCTACGAGCCCGTGCTGCGCGGCGGGCAGGCGCTCGGGCCGGCGCTCGGGAAGATCCGTCGGTCCTCCGGTACGGCCAACCGACGCCGGCGGCCGGCGCCGGCGCGGTGACGACGGCGTCGTCCTAGCGAGCGATGAGATCGGCGGTGCGGCCGGGTCTCAACCGTCGAAGCAATCGAGCGACGGAAGGAGAGCGATGCGAAAGCTCGTTGTCAACGAGTTCATGAGCCTCGACGGCGTCGCGCAGGCGCCCGGCGCCCCCGACGAGGACACCTCCGGCGGCTTCGGGCACGGCGGCTGGCACCTCCAGTACTTCGACGAGACCTCGCAGAAGTGGGTGCTCGACAGCCTCACAAGTGCAGGCGGGTTCGTCTTCGGCCGCCGCACGTACGACATCTTCGCGGCCTACTGGCCGAACGCCTCAGAGGCGGAGCAGGTCATCGCCGAGCCGCTGAACACGCGCCCGAAGTACGTCGTCTCGACGACGCTCGCCGAGCCGCTCGAGTGGCAGAACTCGACCCTGATCGCAGGCGACGTCGCGCAAGCCGTCACGGCTCTCAAGAAAGAGGACGGCGCGGATCTCCACGTGATCGGCAGCTTGGAGCTCGTGCAGACGCTCACCGAGCACGACCTGGTCGACGAGTTCCGCGTGATGATCGACCCGCTCGTCCTCGGCGGCGGCAAGCGCGTCTTCCGCGACGACGGCGCGCTCAGGCCGCTGCGGCTCGTCGACGCCCAGGTGACGAGCACCGGGGCGATCATCGCGGCCTACGCTCCGGCCGCGATACCCGAACGCCCGTAACGTTCGGGCCGTGAGTCGCCCGGCCGGCCTCACGGAAGAGGACGTCGCGCGTCGCGCCGGGACGACGCGCGAGCGCGTGCGCGAGCTCGTCGACGTCGGCGTCCTCTCTCCGGAGCCCGGCGCGGACGCCCCCTTCCGCCGCGGCGACGCGATGCGGGTCCAGCTCATCGACGAGCTCGAGGCGTTCGGCGTCGAGCCGGCGCGAGTCGCGGAGGCGCTCGCGAGCGGGGCGCTCACGCTCTCGTACCTGGACAAGTTCCCCGACCCGCCGCCGCGCTCGGAGCGGACGTACGAGGAGCTGTGCGCGGAGCTCGGAGTCGAGTTCGCGCTGCTCGAGCGGATCTTCGCGGGCTTCGGGCTGCCGCGTCCGCGCGCGGACGACCGCGTGCGCGAGGAGGACATCGAGGTGATCTCCGGTCTTCCGATCCTCTTCACCTCAGGGCTCGGCGAGGGTGAAGTCCTTCGCGCCGCCCGGGTGTGGGGAGAAGGCGTTCGCCGCGTCGCGCAGCACCAGGTGCACTCCTTTCACGAGCTGATCGAGGAGCCGTTCCGGCGCCAGGCGCTCTCCGACGACCAGGCGCTCGACGCCGCGCTCTCGCAAGTCGGCGTCCGCCTGATCCCGTACGTCCACCGGCTGGTCGGCTGGCTCTACGCGCGCCACTTCGAGAGCCACGCCGTCGAGCACCGGATGGGGCACATCGAGACGGCGCTCGAGGCGGCCGGCCTGCACCGCAAGGCGCCGCCCTGCCCCCAGGCCTGCGCCTTCGCGGATCTCTCCGGCTACACCCGCCTGACGGAGCGGCTGGGCGACGCGGCCGCCTCGGACATGGCGCTGCGCCTGGCGGAGCTCATGCAGGACGTGGCGACGCGGCATCGCGGCCTCGTCGTGAAGATGCTCGGCGACGGCGTGCACTTCCACTTCGACGACCCCGCGAGCGCCGTCCTCGGATCGCTCGAGATCGTCGAGCAGGCGGAGCCGCAGGGCCTTCCGCCTGCGCACGTCGGCGTCAACGCGGGGCCGATGACGTACGTCGACGGCGACTACTACGGCCTCACCGTGATCATCGCGGCGAGGCTCTCCTCGCACGCCGGCCCGGGTCAGGTGCTGGTCGGCGAAGGCGCGACGACGGCCGGGAAGCCCGAGGGCGTCGAGTTCGAGGCGATCGGGGACGTCCCGCTCAAGGGCGTCGAGCGGCCGGTGGCGGTCTACCGCGCGGTGAGGTCCGCGGCATCGAACTAGGCGCGATGGCGCCGTCCGTCGAGGCGGATCGTCCACGGCTCGACCGTGTCGGTCCGGAGATGCGTCTCGCTCCAGGGATCGCGGGCAAGGGTCTCGTGGATCGCGTCCACCGACTCGGCCTCGACGACGAGCATCACGCGATGCTCGTCGGCGAGCGGCCCGCCCAGGACGACGAAGCCCGAGTCGACGAGGTCGTCCATGAACGAGGCGTGGGCGGGCCAATCCGACTGCTCCTCCATCGGCCGGGACGGGTCCCACGCGGGGCCGGAGCGGAGGCGCCGGACGAGGAACATCGCCACGCCTCCGTTCTACCGCATGGACCGCCGGGGCCGGATCCCCGGCGGTCCATGCATGAAGCGCGCTCAGCGAAGCGAAGCCGCGACCTGCTCCAGGAGGGCAAGCGCGTCCTGCAGGCCCTCCTCCATCCCGGACTCGATGATCGCGTCGCGGACTTCCTTGCTCGGGGCCTCGACAAGGATGGTCAGCGTCGTGCGCCCGTTCGCTTCCGTGAAAGTCGCCGTGTTCAGCGTGCTCTGTTCGGGGTAATCGCTCGCGGGCGCGCCCTCGTAGGCCTCCGTCGAGACGATCCGCTCGTTGGGGACGATCTCGCGGTACTCGCCGTGGAATCCGACCTCCGAGCCGTCGTCGGCCACCATCACGTGGCGCCACTTGCCACCGACGCGCAGATCGATCTCGACGATCGTCACCTCGCCGCGGTTGGCGTGCCACCACCGCTTGACGAGCTCCGGCGTCGTGTACGCCTTGTACACCAGGTCCCTGGGCGCGTCGAACTCGCGCGTGATGAGGATCTGATCGTCGCGCGGCAGCGTCACCTTCGCCGTCGCGCTACTAGTCACGTCCGCCATCTCCCTCCTCCTTTTCCTTGAGGTCCTCCAGAACGGTGTCCAGCCGGTCGAACCGCTCCGACCAGGCCCGCTCGTAGGGCCTCACCCAGTCGTGGATCGGCTTGAGCGCGCGGCCGTTCAGGCGGTAGAACCGCTGCCGGCCCTCGTCGCGCGCCTCGACGGCGCCGACCTCCCGGAGCACCCGCAGATGCTTAGACACTTGTGGCTGAGCGAGCCCGAGGTCGCGCACGAGCTCGTTCACGGCGCGTTCGCCGCCCGAGAGGGCGTCGAGGATCTCCCGCCGCCGCGGCTCGGCGACCGCGTTGAACGCGTCCGCTGTCGTCGCTGCACGGGCCACGCGAGCCATCATATATCCATATAGGAATATGTCAAGCAGGCTCGGATGGGGGTGTCCGTGGGGTACCCGGAAACGCGCCCGGGGCGCCGTATAGATATCCGCCGAACCGAGTACTAAGCTCGGCGTTCCGGGTTCCGCTGCGGCACTAGGGATCCGGTTGGCAGCAGCGCAGCCAGGGCGACGGCCCCAGGGCGCACAAACGAGGGGAGAGGAAGATGAAAGTCGCTCTGGCAACCGTGTTCGCGGCGCTCGCGCTCGCCCCGAGCGCCGGCGCGTGGACGTTCCAGCTTTCCGGCGAGGCGAGATGCGTCCAGGCGCCGGGAAGCGCGCACTTCGCCGTAACCTGGCGCGTCACGAATCCCTCGAACGACGACCAGGACGAGACGATGACGATTCGCCGCGTCGAGGGCGAGATCGGATCGAGCTCGTCGACCGAGCGGCCCTACGTCTCGGCCGTCCGCGTCGGGGACACGGTCGCCGCCGGCGCCACGCGCAGCTATTCGGAGACGTTCCCCTACCAAGAGGCCGGCAACTACGTCGAGTTGGAACTCGAGGCCGACTGGCCGAGCGATCGCGACGGCTCCGACAAGGAAGTCAAGGTCGCGCTGGTCGGACCGTGCGCGCCGGGAGCCGGCAATCCGCCGCCACCGCCACCGCCGGGCGGCAACCCGCCGCCCCCGCCCCCGCCTCCGCCACCCCCGCCACCGCCGGGCGGCAACCCGCCGCCTCCGCCACCGCCACCGCCACCGCCGCCACCGGGGGCCGGCGGCG
>DASZKB010000134.1:0-4256 GCA_035947475.1 Gaiellaceae bacterium
CCCGCTCCGGGGGTCGGCTCGGACGCGGGGGGCGCGGGCGGCTCGGCACGCGGGCTGTCGCCGCTGACGGTCGGCCAGCTGGAGGTGATGAAGGCGGGAAGCGAGGGGAGAGGGGGAGCGTCGCGCCGCGAGAGGAGCAGGACGACCGACGCGTACGCGAGCAACGCGGCCAGCGCAACGGCGAGCACCCGCCGCAGCCTGACCGCCGAAGGATGCCCGTACTCAGTCATGATCCTCCCCTCCGGCAATAGCGGCGGAGCTGCGCCGTCCCTTCGATCCTAAGGCGGCGGCGCGGGAACCGCGACACGCAAAAGGGGGAGTCACGCTCACGAGCCGTCCTCGGTCTCCCGATCGGCGAACGGGAGCTCGAAGGAGAACGTGGAGCCCGCGCCCGGCTGCGACGTGACCCAGATGCGGCCGTTCATGCGGCGGACGAGCTCGCGCGCGATGTAGAGCCCGAGCCCGGTGCCTCCGGCCCCTCGCGTCAGGTTCGGATCGAGGCGGTAGAACTTCTCGAAGATCCGCTCGCGCTCGGCGGGCGGGACGCCGATCCCCTCGTCCTCGACGCTGAAGCGTGCGTAGCCTTCGTGCGCCTCGACGCGGACGGTGATGCGGCCGCCGTCGGGCGAGTACTTGAGGGCGTTGTCGATGAGGTTCGCGAGCACCTGGCGCGCGCGCTCGCCGTCGCCCGCGACCGGTGGAAGCGAGCGCGGCTCCATGACCTCGAGCCGAACGCCCGCCGGCAGGCGCACGCTCGCCGCGTCGACGGTCTCGCGGACGACCTGGTCGGCGTCGAACCGGCCGCGCGCGACGCGCAGCTCTCCGGCGGCGAGCCGGCTCGTGAGCAGGATCTCCTCGACGATCCGGGCGAGGCGATCGGACTGGTCGGCGATCGTGGAGAGGAGCTGCTCGCGCCCGGAGGAGTCGAGCTCGACGTCGCTTCGCCGTAGCGTGAGCGCGGCGCCGTAGATCGCCGCGAGGGGGGTCCGGAGCTCATGCGACACGGTGGCGACGAAGTCGCTTCTCGCCTCCTCGAGGCGTCGCTCCTCGGTGACGTCGCGGAACGTGTAGACCCTCCCGTCCTCGAAGTCCACGCCTGAGAAGGAGAGCCAGCGCTCCCGGCCGCCGAGGTCGAGCGGAATCGTCTCCGCTCGGGGCCGCTCCCCGTCGGCTCCCGGAGCCGACACGGGAATGCGCTCGGCGACGTCGCGCCAGGGCGGGATGGCGTCTTCGATCTTCCGGCCGCGCACAGCGTCCACGCGGAGGCCGGTGATCACCTGCGCAGCCCGGTTCCAGAACTGGACGACGCCGTCGCGGTCGACGAGGACGACGCCGTCGCCGACGTTCGAGAGGACGCGCGTCGCGACGGCGCGCTGCTGGAGCGCCGAGACGCCGCGCGACACGAACGGGGCGCCCGCGTAAGCGGCCAGCGCGACCGCGCCGAGCATGGCGAGCGCCGACAAGCCGATCCGCTCGCGCAGATCGCCTGCGTCGTCAGCGATCGCGGCGCGAGACCGCAGCACGACCAGCTTCGCTCCGTCGCTGTCCGGGAGCGGCGCCGCCAGCGCGCGGTACGTGTCGCGGCCGACGCGCACGTCGGTGGGCCGATTCGAGGCGAGGTCGCGGTCGGGCGCGACACCGTCGGTCGCGACGGCACTCCGCTCGCCCGCCGTCAGGGCGAGCGCGTCGCCGCGCCCGAGGCCGACGTCGCGGCTGAGCTGCCCGAGGAGGGCCTGGTCGAGCGGGACGGCTACGGAGACGCGGCCGACGCGGCGGCCGTCGAAGCTGACGTACACGGTCCGGGTCGCCGCGAGCCGCGGAGCCTCGCCGACGACGAGGGAGCCGGCCGCGAGTCGCACGTTCGGGGTCCGTCGCGCGAGGCGGACGAGCCTGTCCGCGTCGCGGTCGGCGAGGGCCTGCTGGACGGCCGGACGAGCGGCGACCTCGAGGCCCCTCTTGTCGGCTGCGCTCAAGAAGGTGTTGAACTCGGTCACGGCGGCCGAGAGGGACGCGCTCATCTGCGCGTCCGCGCGCTCGACCTCGTTTCCGGCCGCGACCCGCGCGAACGCCCAGTACGCGATCCCGACGGGGATGAGCGCGAGAAGGAGGACGTAGAGGGCAAAGCGAAGCCGCGTCCAATCCCGTCGCACGATCGGCCGAGCGACGAGGCGGCTGTCCGCATGGGCTGCTGTATGGGCCGGCAAAATCGTCCCTACTCCCCTTCCTGCTTGTCGGCGCTCCGGCTCTACCCCTTTAGGGGCGGTTTCCTAGGCGACGGGTGAGCCCTCCTCGACCTCCTCCTCGGGACGGAGGAGGACGAGACCGCGGCCGTGTGAGCGGGCCGCGAGGACGAGGGCGTCGTCGCCGGAGAGCGCGCACACGACCTGCGTTCCGACCAGGTCTTTCTTGCGCTCGGGCGGGAGCGACAGGCTTGCCTCCCGTCGCCCGCGCCCGCCGAGGTCGAGCGCGAGCCGGTAACCCGGCCCGCGATGCGGAAGGTCCTCCGCCGCGACGATCCGGCCGACCACGAGATCAGGCTGCTGCGAGGGGCCGCTTCCCTGCATCGCTACAGCTTGACAGACTTAAGCAGTTTCTTCGAGAGCGGCAAAGTGCGAGATTCGCGGACTTTGCTAGCGGCCGCCGTCCGCCTCGATCGCCACGTCCTGGGCGCCCTCCCACACGACGAGACGCCCGAGCTCCGGGAGGTTCTCCATCCCCTCCTCGACGGTCGCGAAATGGTTCCCCGCCAGCTGCCCGGCGGTGCTCGCGAACGACGTCCGGCCGTAGGGGAAGAGGATCTCCACCTCGGAGACGCCGCCGGGATAGAGAAGGAGCTCGCCGGGGCCCGGATAGCTCGTCGCGTTCTCGGGCCCGAGGGCGAGCTCGAGCTCCCATCCGAACGGGATCCACGCCGCCTCTCCGCTCCAGCGGGCCTGGATGAGCTTGCTCCGGACGGGGAGCAGCCGCCCGAGCGCCTCGCACGTCTGCGGCGCCGCCTCGTGCTCCAGGCGGGCGGTGAAGCGAAGCGAGCCGACGCTAATTGCCAGCACAGGGCCGGGATTATGCTTGCCCCGTGGAGGTCTTGACGCCGCGCTCGCTCGCCGAGGCACTCACGATGAAGGCCGAGCGGCCAGACGCGCTCGCGATCCAGGGCGGCACGGACGTCATGGTCGAGCTCAACTTCGACCGCGCTCGTCCCGAGGCGCTCCTCAACCTGAACGAGGTCGAGGAGCTCCGCGGGTGGGCCCGCGAGAACGGGACGCTTCGGCTGAACTCCGGACTCACGTACATGGAGGTGCGGAAGTCGGAGCTGGCCGAGCTCCTCCCCGCGCTCGCCGAGGCCTCGCGCACGGTCGGCTCGCCGCAGATCCAGAACCGGGGGACGATCGGCGGGAACCTCGGGACGGCCTCGCCGGCCGGAGACGCGCTCCCACCGCTTCTCGTCGAGGGCGGCGAGGTGGAGATCGCGAGCGTGCGCGGGACGCGCCGGCTCGCGCTCCCCGACTTCCTCACCGGGCCGAAGCAGAACGCGCTTGCCGAGGACGAGCTCGTCACGGCCGTCCACGTGCCGGCGAACCGAAACCGCGAGACGTTCATGAAGATCGGCCCGCGGAACGCGATGGTGATCGCCGTCTGCTCGCTCGCGCTGTCCGTCGACGTCGAGCGCGGGGAGCTGCGCGCCGCCTACGGCTCCGCGGGGCCGGTGCCCGCGCTCGTCACCGCTCCCCTTCACGCGGGCGAGAGCTTTCCGGAGCGGGTGGCCGAGGCCGCGCAGCCGATCGACGACGTGCGGGGGAGCGCCGACTACCGTCGCTACGCGCTCCGCGTCCTGACCGCGAGGGCGCTCGAGAGGTGCCTGACGGGATGAAGATCCGGCTCGTCGTGAACGGGGACGAACGCGAGGCCGAGGTGTGGGAGGGCGAGAGCCTGCTCTTCGCCCTCCGAGAGCGCCTCGGCCTTCCCGGCTCGAAGAACGCCTGCGAGCAGGGCGAGTGCGGCTCCTGCTCGGTGCTCCTGGACGACACCCTCGTTTGCGCCTGCCTCGTCCTCGCCGCCCAGGCGGACGGCCACGAGGTCGTGACCGTCGAGGGGCTCGGCGAGAACGGCGACCTACACCGCGTCCAGCGGGCGTTCGTCGACTCGGGCGCGGTTCAGTGCGGCTTCTGCACGCCGGGCCTTGTCGTCGCGACGGCCGACCTTCTCCGCCGCGTCCCGGACCCTTCGGACGACGAGATCCGGGAGGCCCTCTCCGGCAA
>DASZKB010000135.1:0-16528 GCA_035947475.1 Gaiellaceae bacterium
GGTGGTCGTCTCCTGGCCGCTACTGACCCGGATCTACGATGTTCGAGTGACGCGGCGTACGGCGTTCGTCGTAGCGCTGGCCGTCGTGCTCGGCGCGGCCGGTGTCGCCATCGGCGCCGTCGCTCTCCGCGATGGCGACCGTCGCGAAGCGGCGACCGCCGTGCCGGACCCGGCGGCCTGTGAGCGGCTCGAGTCGCGCGAGGCGCGGTCCTGCTACATCAGCGCGTTCTCGACGCAGGTGCGGGGCGGGGACGACCCGCGCCTCGTCGTGCAGCAGATCACGAACCGCGCGTGGGAAACGGGCGGCTTCCTGCTCCCCAACTGCCACGGGATCATGCACACGGTCGCGCGGGAGTACGCGCGCACCGCGAGCGTGACGCTCGCCAGTCTCATGGACTATCTCCCGCAGACGGACGACCCGGGGTGTCCGGCGGGGTTCGCGCACGGTCTCGTCACCGCGGTCGCGCCCGAGATAGACGCGGCGCATCCACAGGACGCTGCGGCCGTCTGCGCGGACGCCGCCACTCGTTATCAGCGCTACAGCTGCACGCACGGCTTCGGCCACGCGTTCATGCGCATGCACGGCGGCGAGCTCGAGGCGGCTCTCGACATGTGCCGCGCGCTCGGAGCGAACGAAGCGGCCGACTGCGGACAAGGAGCGTTCCACGACTACTGGTTCGCGGTGATCGGGGTCGACGACGCGAAGGTTGCGGGCGAAGCCGTAACGTCGCCGCGCGAGCTCTGCGCCGGCCAGGCGGCCGAGTTCGTGCGCCCGTGCTGGTATCGCGCCTTCGTGGACTCGCGCCCCGAGGGGTTCGTCGTCTCGTCGCGATCCGACTTCGAGGAGCTCTGCTCCGGTCTCGCCGGCCTTCAGCGTGAGGGGTGCATCACGGCCGCTTCGGTGATCGGGCCGCCCGACCCGGAGATCCAGATCGGGCTCTGCGCCGAGCTACCGCTCGCGGACGCCGAAAGCTGCATCCGCGGGACGAAGGTCCAGAACCTCCTCGGTGCGACGATCGGCGAGTACGTGGAGCTCGCGCGGACGTGCGACCTCTTCCGCGCCGAGAGGGCGGCTTGCTACCGGTGGCTCGGGAAGACGATCTCCGTCGTCACCGATGGAGCCTTCGGCGAGCGGGGATGCCCGCGGCTCCGAGACGGCCGTGCGCGGCGAGCGTGCGAGGCCGGCGCCCGACGAGTCGACGACGCGCTCGTCACCTTCAGCTGAGCCATCGAGCGTCGGCTGTGCGGCCGTTCGGTCGCGCCTCGAGGATCGCCTTCAGTCGGGCGAGATCCTTCCGGTTGGCGCGACGCATCGCGCTCGCCATCAGCGGCCCGGCGAACCGCGAAAACCCGGACGGCTGCCCTCGGTTCCGAAGCGTCATGACCGTCACGCCATCGTCCGCGTCCTCCCAGGTGTAGGTCGTCTCCATCGGAAACGGCCCGTCCGCGGTGCTCATCACCAGCCGCTCGCCCGGGGCCAGCTCCATGATCTCGTACGTGTAGGCAAGCCGACGCCCCAGAAACTCGGCGACGAATCCGATTCTCGACCCCTTCGCCAACGGCTTCGGCGACTTCCACTCGACCGCCTTGATGTTCTCGTACCAGCTCGTCGCGTTGTCGGGATCGGATGCATAGGCAGCCACGACGCCGCGCGGCCGGCCGATCCGGATCTCGGTCTTTACGTCAACGGGCACGATCGAACGCTAAGACGGAAACGACCTCGAGTTTACGAGCCCGGCGGCCCGACGTCGCCGAAGTTGATCATCTGGCGTCAGGCGGCGGGCACGCCGCGCGGCGTCACGACCCACCACAGGCCGCCGTGCAGGTCGACGTTGTGACACTTGATCTCCCCGGGCGCCTCGTGCTCGTAGAAGTAGAGCGGCCGACCGTTGTACGTGACTTGCAACGTGCCGTCGCGGCGTCGGATCGTCCCGAGCAGGCGCGCCTCGACGCCGTCTCCAGCCGAGGGCGGCTGCCGCGTGAGAACGGGCGGCCACGCCTCGACGCAGTCCTTGCTCGTGCAGTTCGAGCGGTTCGGGCCATCGTTTTCGAAGACGTAGACGACCTGTCCGTTCGCATAGAAGAGGACGCGGCCGAAGGCCGAGTCCTTGGCGACGATGCGGGCCTGGCGCGCCGCCACCCGTAGCCCGTCCTCGCCTGGTGGACGGCGGGCGAGCGTGCCATCTCGGATCGTGGGCATCTTTTCTTCTGGCTTGTCACGTTCCGTGGTGGCGGGCGGAGGGTCCGCTGCCTGCCGGCGCTCCGGCTCGTCGCTTCCCCCGCAGGCGCCGGCGCCCAGCGCCATCGGCGCGACGAGCAGGAAGGCGAGGAGCGAGGGCCCGGTGGGCGTTCTCATCCGCTGTCGTCAGCTCGCGGCGAGACCCGCCGCGGTGCGCGGGAGGCCGTTCCATGAGCCGAGCGCGGAAAGCCGCCCGCCCTCGACTGCCCAGCCCACGATCTTGCCGCCATCCGTATCGACCGCGTACAAGAAGCGGCCGTCGCTGGTGAGGTCCTCATCACGCAAGCCCGGCCGGCCTTCGACGGCCGCTCCCGCTACGGGATTCTCAAGGGTGATGCTGCCGTCATCAGCGATCGCGTAGCAGGACACGGCCCCGTCGGCGAAGTTCGTGGTGAAGGCGTAGCGGCCGTCCGCCGTCACGACCGCCCAGCAGATCTCGCTGCGGCCGTTCCCGATCGACCGCGAGACAGGTTCGACGGTTTTCCCCGCCACACGGTACGAAGAGGCGGCCGCCTTCCCTTTCTCCGCGCCGAAGGCCTCCGTCACGACGAGCGTGCCGCCGCGACCGAACGCAAACCCGTACGGCGTCGGCCCGGACGAAGGAGAGGTCGCGGCGTCGCCCAGCCGCCCGTCCGCCTCAACGGAGTAGACCACGATCGAGTTCGTCCCCCGATCCGTGACGATGAGGCGCGACCCGTCCGGCGCGAACCCGACCTGGGCGGGATCTGCGCCGGCGCCGACGGCTCCCTCCGATCCGGCGAGGCGCTCGAGCCCGTCCTCCGCGAGGCGGAAGCCGACGAGGGACGCCGAGCCGGCGTTGAGGACGTAGACGAGACCGACATGCTCGGCGATGCTCTTGGGAGCTTCGCCGTCGCTCGGGACGGTCGCGACGAGCGAAAGGTCGCCGTCCCGAGCCGAGAAAACGCTCACGTCGTTACTTCCGGCGTTCGTTACGAGGAGATGCCGCCCGTCGCCGGTGAGAACGACCGACCCCTGCGACGTGAGATGAGGGACGCCGTCGCCGCGACCGCCGGTTGCGACTCGCGCCGGCCCGGAGAGCGCCCCGTCCGCGCTTCGGCCGAACACAAGAACATGGTTCTGTCCCTCCTCGTTCGTCTGCACGAACACCGTGCCGCGCGCCGACGCGTTCTCGTTCTCCATCTGCTCCTCCTTTCGCCGTCTCTGCGTCGTAGTCCCGGTACGGGGTCATCCGTTACAGCGACTGCTCGTTACAGTCGCTCGATGCGATCCGTCGCCGCTTCGGGAGAGCGGAGCGTCGTCGACGCGCTCCGGGCCGGCGACGAGGCCGCCTTCGCCCGGCTCGTCCGGGACCTTGGCCCGTCGATGCTGCGCGTCGCGCGCCGCTACGTCGAGACCCCGGCAGTGGCCGAGGAAGTCGTTCAGGAAGCGTGGATCGCCGTTCTCGACGGGATCGACCGCTTCGAAGCCCGCTCCTCGCTGAAGACCTGGATCTTCACGATCCTCACGAACATCGCGAAAACGCGTGCCGTTCGCGACGGGCGTACCGTGCCGTTCTCGTCCATCGGGGCCGAGGCCGGCGAGGGGCCGTCGGTCGCTCCCGACCGCTTTCTCGGCAAGGACGCGCGCTTCGCGGGCCACTGGGCCGCGCCACCTGAGCGGTGGGAAGGGGCGGATCGCCTGCTCGCGCGCGAGACACTCGCGGTGATAGACCGCGAGATCGCAAAGCTGCCGCCGGCGCAGGCGATCGTGATCACGATGCGGGACGTCGAAGGCTTCGACGCGGAAGACGTGTGTAACGCCCTCGACATCAGCGAGACCAACCAACGGGTGCTTCTGCACCGCGCGAGGTCGGCGGTCCGTCAGGCGCTCGAGGACTACCTGCGTTGAGACTCGATCGCGAACTTACGTGCGCCGAGGTCGTCGAGCTCGTGACGGCGTACCTGGACGGTGCGCTCTCGCCGCGCGACACCGAGCGCTTCGAGGAGCACCTCGCCCCCTGCGACGGGTGCTCTGCGTATCTCGAGCAGATGCGGGCGACGATAGCCGCGACGGGCGCTCTCCGCGCGGGCGACCTTCCGCCCGTGCTCGAGGAGGGTCTGCTCGAGGCGTTCCGCGACTGGAAGCGGACGTAATCGCCTGCGGCCGGTCGTGAGGACCTTCGTCTGGACCGGTGAGGACGAACCGCGGATCGAGATCGCGCGCGTCGAGGTCGATGGCGCGACCTTGCGCGCCGAGGGTACGCAGATCGGCATCGCGTACGAGCTCCGCTACGCGCTCGACGCCGGGACGCTCCGGCTCGAGGTAATGGGCGGCCGCTCGCGCGTGGTCGAGCCCGAGGACGCCGATTTCGTCGACCTCGGCTTCTCACCGCTAACGAACACGCTTCCGATCCGGGCTCACGAGCTCCACCAGGGCGGCGTGCCGCGGGACTACGTCATGGCGCTGGTCGACGTACCCGCGCTCGAGCTCGTCCGCTCCGAGCAGCGGTATGAGCCGTTCGCGCCCGGCCTCGTCCGGTTCCGCTCGGGCGACTTCTCGGCGATGCTCGAGCTCGACGACGACGGCTTCGTCGTCCGGTATCCCGGCCTCGCCGTGCGCGCGTTCCCTGCGACTGCATAGCTCGCCGGCGTTCGCGCGCCGCTAGTCGATGAGCTTCCGCGTCATCGCGTGGATCGCGACCCGCCACATGCCGAGGCCGAAGGCGACGAGCGCGCCGAGGCGGGCGACGTCGGTCCAGCCCTCCGAGCCGAACGCGGCGTGCCGGACGAGCTCCACGCAGTGGTACAACGGGTTCAGATTGCTTGCGATCTGAACCCACTCCGGGAGGTTGTCCAACGGGAAGAACGTTCCCGCGACGAGGAAGAGCGGCGTCAGCACCGCGCTCACGACGTAGTTGAAGTTCTCGAACGACTTGGCGAAGCCGGCGACAGCGATCCCGAAGCACGCCCAGCCGAACCCGGCGATGAACGCGATCCCCGGCACGGTGAGCATCCCCCAGGCGGCATCGAGCCCGAACGCCAGCGCGACGAGCAGCGGCACACAGCCGTAGACGCCAGCGCGGATCGCCATCCAGAGCGCCTCGGCGGTGACGAGCTCCTCCGTGTCCACCGGCGCGGCGAGGATCGCGTCGTACGTGCGCTGGAACTTGTACTTGACGAACGTCCCGAACATCGCCGCGTAGGCGCTCGAGAAGAGCACGGCGGTCGCGACCGTCCCTGTGCCGACGAACTCGACGTAGTCGTAACCGCCGATCCGGCTGACGAGCGAGCCGAAACCGAACCCGAACGCCAGCAGGTAGATCGTCGGCTCGACGGTGGAGGAGAACATCGACGAGCGCCAGTAGGACGAGTAGTTCACGATCTCGCGCACGAGCACGCCCGTCAGCGCGGGGCGCTCGAGACGGCCGAGCCGCGGCGCGCGTGTCGCCGTCGTCGCCATCAGGCGATCTCCTCGCCCGTCAGGAGGACGAAGACGTCCTCGAGGTTCGCCGGCCGCCGCTCGCCTTCCGGCGCACGCCCGTCGGCGCCCTCGACGCCGAGGACGGAAACGCTCGTGCCCGTGCGCCGCGTTCGAAGCCCCGCTCCGCCGGCCGCTGCCTCGACCTCGGCCAGCTTCGCGGGCGGCCCGTACACCTCGATCGCCTCCCGACCGGCGTGCTCGGCGATCAGCCGGGCAGGCGGTCCTGCGGCGACGGCGCTCCCGTGAGACATGATCAAGACCGTGTCCGCGAGTCGCTGCGCCTCCTCGATGTAGTGCGTCGACATCAAGATCGTCGTCCCCTCCGCGCGCAGCGCGTCGATGAGCGCCCAGAGCTCCTGGCGCACCTGGGGATCGAGGCCGACGGTCGGCTCGTCGAGCAGAACGAGGCGTGGGCGGTGGACGAGCGCGCGCGCGATCAGCAAGCGGCGCCGCATACCGCCGGAGAGCTCGTCGACGCGGCTGTCTCGGCGATCGGCGAGCTTGGCCATCGCCAGAGCGCGCTCTACGGCGGCCCGCCGGTCAGAGCGACCGATCCGATAGAGGTGGCTGAAGACGAGCAGGTTTTGCTCGACGGTCAGGGTCACATCGAGGTTGTCGAGCTGCGGGGAGACGCCGAGCTGGGCGCGCGCCTGTTTCGACTCTTCCGGCAGCCGGAAGCCGAGCACGTCGATGTCGCCCTCGTCGGCGATCGCCTGACCAGTGAGGAGGCGCATAGTCGTCGACTTGCCCGCGCCGTTGGGACCGAGCAGGCCGACGCACGTGCCCTCGGGGACGTCGAGATCGAGGCCGTTCACCGCCGTGATCGGCCCATAGCGCTTGACGGCGCCGCGCAGCCGGATGGCGAGAGCGCCGTTCGCGCTCGAACGCGGACCTGGCTCCAACGTGGTCAGCAAGCCTCCGTTCTCCGAACTCGACGCGCTCGCCCCCTCCCGCGGGACAAGCGCGCACTACCCGTCGCCTGAGCGTAACGGCCGGACCCCGATCGGCATTTCCGGCAGCCGCCGGAACCCCGGCGGCGCGAACGAAGCCTGTCGCCTATTTCGGAATTCAGCCCAGAGCAGGCGCTGTTTGGTAACTCGCCGGAAGCGGCGTCCCCGTCTCGGGCGACTCGATCTCGACGATCTCGCCGCGCATCGACCCGAGCTCCGCAAGCAGCTCGTCCTGCTCCGCTTTCGGAACGCTGAACTCGTCGAGTGTCGCCACGAGGTCCTCGACAAGGGCGTCGAACTCGCCGGCCGTCACGCCCATTCCGTCGTGCGTCTCGCGCATGCTCCGGCCGGTGTACGTACAGGGGCCGCCGGTCGCCTCGCAGACTTGGTCGACGAGCATCTTCCTGAGCCGCGGGATGTCGGTCCGCTCGAACTTCGGGTTGATCCGGTCATCGCCCGCGCAGCGGGCCACGAACGAATCGACAACCGCACTGATCGCGTCCAGACCGCCGAGTCGCTCGTACAGGGACGCCATCTCTCCTCCTTTGAGACTCGGGTGAGCGGGTGATGCTACGACCCGGCGGAGACCGAATCAACAACCGGCGAAGGGAGCCCAATGAGCTACAACGCGTGGAAGACGCTTCACGTCCTCGGCGTCGTCCTCTTTCTCGGGAACATCATCGTGACCGCGGTCTGGAAGATGCTCGCCGACCGGACGAAGAACCCGTCCGTTGTCGCCTACGCGCAGCGCGTTGTCACGGTCACCGACATCGCGTTCACGGCGACCGGCGCGATCTTGATCATCGTTGCCGGGCAGGTCATGGCGCGCGAGTTCGGCGGCGTCTTCTCCGGCCCATCCTGGCTTCTGTGGGGCTGGTCGCTCTTTATCGCGTCGGGGGTGATCTGGCTCACGATCTTGATCCCGATAGAGGTCATGCAGGAGCGCACCGCGCGCGGCTTTCGGAACGCCGCGGCCATCCCGGATCGGTACTGGCGCCTTTCGCGCCTCTGGACGGTGTTCGGCGCAGTAGCGACGGTGCTGCCCCTTATCAACCTCTACCTCATGGTCGTCAAGCCCGACTGAGCTCTCCCCGCGGGACCGCCTCTTCGTCAAGTCCGCGCCCGCCGCGCCTGCGTTGAACCGCTGACGCCGATCCCGTACCTTCTTCCACGGGGTCGATGCGGTCGCCGCTTCTCGTCTCGTTTGCAGCGCTCGTCGCCGTCGCGGTCTCGCCGACGCCGGCTGCGGGCCAGCCCGTTCAGCGGATCGTCGTCGACGCGGCGAGCGAGGGCCGGACGTTCGAGGGGATCGGCGGCGTGAGCGCCGGCGGGGCGGCTCGCCTCCTCCGCGACTATCCCGAGCCCGAGCGGACGGAGGTCCTGCGCTACCTGTTTGCGCCGCGGTACGGCGCCTCGCTCCAGCTCCTCAAGGTCGAGATCGGCGGAGACACGGACACGACCGCCGGCGCCGAGCCGAGCCACATGCGGGCGCCAACAGAGCTCACCTGCAACCGGGGCTACGAGTGGTGGCTCATGGAGGAGGCGAAGAAGCTCAATCCAAGCATCAAGCTCCTCGGGCTCGAGTGGGGCGCGCCGGCCTGGGTCGGCGAAGGCGCCGGGACGCTGTGGACGAACAGCAACGTCGCCTACCAGCTCGGGTGGCTCGACTGCGCGGCGGCGCGCGGGCTCCCGATCGACTATGTGGGCGGGTGGAACGAGTGGGGCCACGACAAGACGTGGTTCCAGTTGATGAAGGCGGGCCTCCGCACCCGCCACCCGAGCACCAAGCTCATCGCGGCGGACAGCTATTCGTGGGCGCTCGCGGCCGACCTCGTCGGGGATCCCGCCTTCAGCGACGCCGTGGACGTGGTCGGGATGCATCACACCTGCGGCAGCAACCAGTCCCTCTTCGAAGACTGCTCGACCTCCGAGACCGCACGCGGCCTCCGCCAGCCGTTGTGGTCGACCGAGCAAAGCGCTCTCGACTTCAACGCGGCCGCCTCTTCGCTGGCGCGGAAGATCAACCGCTCCTACATCGACGGGCGCTACACCGCGACGATGTTCTGGTCGGTCGTGGCGTCCTCGTACGAGAACCTGCCGCTCGCGGGCCGCGGCCTCGTCCTCGCCAACCACCCGTGGTCGGGCTACTACCGGATCGGCAAGGTCGTCTGGGCGCTGGCGCATACGACGCAGTTCGCGGAGCCCGGCTGGCGCTACGTCGACGGCGGAAGCGGCGACCTCTCGTTGCGGGGAAGCCACGTCTCGCTTCGCAACCCGGAGACCGGCGACTACAGCGTCGTGGTCGAGACGACGGGCGCGAGCGCGCCCCAAACGGTCGCGGTGGCGCCCGTAGGAGCCGTATCCACGGCCCCGCTGCACGTCTGGGCGACGGATCTCGCTTCCGACGATTCGTCCGCGTGGTTTCGGTACGTGGGCCCGCTCGCTCCGGGCGCCGAGTTCGTCGCCCGCCCGGACCACCTCTACTCGTTCACGACGACGACCGGCCAGAGCAAGGGCGGAGACGCGCCGAGCGCGGGCGCGGGAACCCGTTTCCCGCTCCCCTACCGGGAAGGGTTCGAGCGGTACGGCTACGGCCAGAGCCCGAGGTACGTCGCCGACATGAACGGCGCTTTCGAGACGGCGCCGTGCCGTTCGCGGCCCGGGAGCTGTCTCGAGCAGGTCGTAACGACCGAGCCCGTCGCGTGGTCGCGAGCCGGCCGCGCGGCGCCCGTGACCCTCGTCGGAGATCCCCGCTGGTGGGGCGACTACAAGGTCGGTGTCGACGTCAACATCCTGCAGCCGGGGGGACACGTCGAGCTGGCGGGGCGCGTGGACTCGCGCCGGGGCTTCAGCGGTTTCGGGATCGCCGGGTACCGCCTGAGGCTGGCGACGAACGGCGCCTGGCGGCTCTACACCGAGAGCGCGTCAGGCCGCAAAGCGACGCTCGCGCGCGGGCGCCGCGACGTGAGCGCGCTTCAGCGCTGGCACCGGCTCGTCCTGGAGTTCGCCGGGAGCCACGTGAAGGCGCGTCTCGACGGGGACGTGCTCGCCGACGTGGCCACGAGCGAACATCCGAACGGCCACGTCGGCGTCGCAACGGGCGGCTACTACCGCGCGCAGTTCGACAACCTCTCGGTCTCGCGATCGGGCCCGTGGCCGTCGTTCGTGCCGCATGCGCACATGCGGGCGAGCGCGTCGAGCTTCGTCTACGAGACGTACGTCAACAAGGACCACCGGCCCGCCGCCGCGATCGACGATCGCCCGTCGACCCGCTGGCTCTCGTCCGACCCGCTCCCGGAGTCGCTCACGCTCGAGCTCGACCGCCCGCGCGACGTCCACCAGCTCGCGTACACGCCGCATGTGGCCTCGACCAACCCGCACGGGGCGATCACGCGCTACGAGGTGGCGGTGAGCGCCGACGGGGCGACGTACGCGCCGGTCGCGTTCGGAAGCTGGCCGGCGACCAGCGACACGAAGGTCGCGTACTGGCCGACGGCGCGAGGCGTCAAGTTCGTACGTCTAACGGCCGTCGAGGCGATCGGCGGCCAGGTGGCCGTGGGCGACGTCCAGGTGGGCGTCCCGACAACCGGTTACTACGTGGCGACGCGGCGCGGCGGCGTTCACGCGTTCGGCAAGGCGGTTGCTCGCGGCGTGCGAGGGCAAACGCCGGCCGCACGCGTCGTCGGGATGGCGTCACGCCCGCGCGGAACCGGCTACTGGCTCGCCACCGCGAAGGGCAACGTCTACACCTTCGGCGACGCCGCTTGGCGCGGGTCCCTCGCGGGACGCCGCCTGGCCGCGCCGGTGATCGCGATCGCGGCGACTCGCGACGGACGCGGCTACTGGCTTGCGACCCGGGACGGCCGCGTGTACCCCTTCGGGAGCGCGAGGCGGTACGGCTCGCTCGCGAGGCGGCGCCCGCCGGCGCGCGTGGTGGCGTTCGCGGCGCACCCGAGCGGGCGCGGGTACTGGCTCGTGACAGCCGAGGGCACGGTCTTCGGGTTCGGCCGTGCCCGCTCACGGGGATCGGCGACCCCGTCACGGCGGTATCCGATCGTCTCGTTCGCGCCGACGGGCACGGGGTCGGGGTACTGGCTGGCGACCGCGAAGGGCAAGGTTCACGCGTTCGGCGACGCGCCGTGGTACGGGCCGGTCGCAGGCCGCGTCCCGGGGCGTGTCGTAGCCTTGACGGCCAGCCCCGGCGGGGGCGGGTACTGGCTCACGACGGCCGACGGACGCGTCCTGAACTTCGGCGCCGCCCCGCCGTACGGAGGCGTGACGCGGGAGGGCGCCCGCGCCACGCGTATCGCCGGACACGCTGCCGTGCGGTAGCGATCGCTTCTGGAGCGGGCGTTCATCGCTTCGGCTGCCAGAGGGCGAACGTGGCGCCGGCGGGCGCTTCGAGCACGCTCCGCCAGCCCGCGGGCCCCTCACGAGGCGGAACCAGCACCGAGGCGCCGAGCTTCCGCGCCCGCTCGGCGACCTCGCCGATCTCCGGAACCTCGACGTAGGGGAGCCAGAACGGCCGCGCGGTGTCGTGCTCGACGAGCCCGCCCTCCATACGGTCGCCGAGCGTGAGCGTCAGGTAGTCGCCCGAGGGCGTGCGCACCGTTTCCGCCTGCCACCCGAACAACTCCGTATAGAAGGCGCACGCGCGCGGCAGGTTGGCGGTGCGAAGCTCCAGATGGACGACAGGGTTCGGCGTCATTCCCTTCCGTCTCGACCGGCGCCGGCTAACAAAGTAATCGCGTGAGCGCGCGATGACTTTCCGCTGCCGCAGCGGTCTAGTCGCGTGGAGGTGAGCTCCGCGGTTGCACAGATGAGCGAGCGGCAGCTGCTCGAAGCGGCGTGCGGCGGCGACGAGGACGCGTTCCGCCGCCTCGTCGAACCGCACCGAGCGGGCCTCCACGCGCACTGCTATCGCATGCTCGGCTCGCTTCACGACGCCGAGGATGCGCTCCAGGAAGCGCTCCTGCGTGCCTGGCGCGGCCTCTGCGGGTTCGACGGCCGAAGCTCGCTCCGCAGGTGGCTGTATCGGATCACGACGAACGCCTGCCTCGACGCGCTCGCGCGCAGGCCGAAGCGCGTCCTCCCCATCGACTACGCGCCGCCCGTGACAGCGGAGGGGCGGGAGCCGGGCGAGCCGCAGCCGGAGCAGCTCTGGGTCGAGCCCTACCCCGACGACGCGCTGGGACTCGAGGACGGGTACTCCGGCCCGGCGGCCCGCTACGAGCAGCGTGAGGCGGTCGAGCTCGCGTTCGTCGCGGCGCTCCAGCACTTGCCGCCGCGCCAGCGCGCGGTGCTCATCCTGCGTGAGGTGCTCGGGTTCTCCGCGAAGGAGGTGGCGGAGTCGTTCGGGGCGACGGTCGCGTCCGTGAACAGCGCCCTCCAGCGCGCTCGTAGAGCCGTCGACGAGCGGCTCCCCGAGCACAGCCAGCAGGCGACGATCCGCTCGCTCGGCGACGAGGGCGTCCGCGAGATCGTCCAGGACTTCGTCGCCGCGTTCGAGCGCGGAGACGTCGAGGCGATCGTCTCGTTGCTCACGGAGGACGCCACCTTCACGATGCCGCCCTACCAGGAGTGGTACCGCGGTCGGGACGCGATCGCCGACTCCTGGCTCATGCCCGGCGCGCGGCCGAGCGGGCTCCGCTACCTCCCCACGCAAGCGAACGGTCAGCCGGCGGTCGGCGCGTACGCTCTCGATCCGACGCGAAGGCGCTACGTCCCGATCGCGCTCGACGTCCTTACTCTCCGCGGGCGGCAGGTCGCGGCCGTGACCGCGTTCCGGAACCCCGAGCTCTTCCCGCGGTTCGGCCTGCCGGACGAGCTCGCCGCCTAACCTTTCCAGGGGCGACGACTACGAGGTGGCGCACGTCCCCGAGAGGGCGCGCGAGGCGCTCGCGCGCTTCGAGGTCATCGACCGTCGCGACCAGACGACTGGGTGACGGGATCGGCGCCGATATGGCGGATCTTGTCCGGGTTGACGATCGAGCGGACGGCGACGACCACCCCGTCGACGATGTCGAGAGCCAGGACGGAGTACGGCGCCCCTTCCGGGGTGAAGACGACGAAACCGGGTTGGCCGTTCACCGCGCCGAGGCGAACGCGCAGCCCGAGCTCCTCGCCCGTCTGCGCGAACCCGAGGAGCAGGCGCGCGACGCGGTCGCGGCCGAAGACGGGTTGCGGGATCGCTCCTCTCACCTTGCCGCCGCCGTCGCCGTAGAAGACGACGTCGGGCGCCAAGAGCTCGGCGAGCGCGGCTCGGTCCCTGGTTGAGGCGGCGGCGAAGAAGCGCTCGGCCAGCTCGTCGCGCTCCGCGCGCGAGGCCTCGAACCGCGGGCGGCGCTCGTCGACGTGCCGGCGCGCTCGCGCGGCGATCTGACGCACGTTGGCCTCGCGCTTGCCGACGATGCGCGCGATCTCGGCGTAGTCGTAATCGAACACGTCACGGAGAAGGAAGACCGCCCGCTCGACGGGCGTCAGGCTCTCGAGGAGAACGAGAAACGCGAGCGACAGCGAGTCGGCGGCGTCCGCGTCGTTCGCTGCCTCGAGCTTCTCGTCCGTGACGATCGGCTCCGGAAGCCACGTACCGACGTACTGCTCGCGCCGGGCGCGCGCGGAGCGCAGCCGGTCGATGCTGAGGCGCGTCACGACCGTCGCGAGGTACGACTTCGGCGCCTGGATCTCGTCCTCCTCGGCGGCGCGATGGAGGCGGAGGAACGCCTCCTGGACCACGTCCTCCGCCTCGCTCGCGCTTCCGAGCATGCGGTAGGCGATCGAGAACCCATACGGGCGCAGATCGCGGTAGAGGCTGGCGTCCACCTCCGTCAAGCCGCCAACCGCCGTTCTTCTGCCCGCGTCGCGTCGCCGAGCCCGTCGACGAAGCCGTCCCGCCAGCTCGCGTGGCGCGGCCGCCACCCGAGTTCGCGCTTTGCCTTCTCGTTCGACGACCCGCGCATCTCGGTCATCATCGCGACTCCTTGCTCGCCGATGACGAGCCGCGCGACCCAGACCGGGACTCGTCGCGGCGGCTTCGCGTTCAGGACCTGCGCGAGATACGGCAGCCAGTCCGCCACGGGCGCCGGGTCGTCGTCGACCACGTTGTAGATCCCGTCCCCGCGACCCTCGATCGCCGCGACGGTCGCGCTGGCGGCGTCCGCGACGTGGACGAACGACCAGACCCCGCCTCCGTCGCCGACAAGCGGTAGCCGCCGGCGGCGGACCATCTCGACGAGATCGCCGCCCGCGCCGAGGCTGGTTCCCGGCCCGTACAGCGCGCCGTAGCGCAGAACCACTCCTGCGAGCGCCTCGCTGTTGACGACCGTCGACTCGAGCGCGCGGATCGCCGCGAGCGTCTCGCGCGCCGCCGCCGGAGGGTCCGGATCGAGCGGGTCGCCCTCCGTCTTGACGGGACCGCCGACCCGCGCGTTCGGCCAGCCGGTGAAGCTCTGGGCCACGAAGCGCGAGCTCCCGGCGGCGATCGCGGCTGCGAGCAGGTTGTCCAGCCCCTCGGTGCGAAGACGGTTCGTGGCGGCGAACGAGGCGTCGAAGCGGCGCATCGAGAGCCGGCCCGACAGCGCCGTCGCCTGGTGGACGACGACGTCCGGCGCCGCCTGTTCGACCGCCCGGAGTACCGCATCCCCGTCGAGAAGATCAAGGATGAGGGGGCGCGCGCCGGCTGCCTCGAGAGCCGTCCTCTTCGCCGGTGTCGTCGTCGTCGCGACGACCTCGTGGCCGCGCTCGACAAGCGCCGGAACGAGCTCTCTGCCGACGACACCCGAACCGCCTGCGACGAAAACTTTCATCGTGAACCTCCTCGTCCGTCTCTGAGTGGTCTTCTGCCCTAGAGACGAGACTCTCGGCCGTCTGTGACACGCCGGCTCTACGGCGCGGGCGAGCGGCGAGACAGGAGCGGCTCGACCTCGTCGAGGCGCGGGAAGGTCTCCCAGTCCCCGGTGCCCGCGAGAGCGGCCGCCGCGATCATGTTCCCGGCGCGAGCGCACTCGGCCGGCACGAAGCCGCGCAGCAAGCCGAAGGCGAAGCCCGCCGCGAAGCCGTCCCCCGCACCGACCTCGTCGAGGACCGACGCGACCCGCGGAGGCGGAACCTCGAGCAGCCGGCCGTCGTGTCGGACGAGGGCCCCGCGCGCGCCGACGCGGACGACGACGTCGCCCGCACCGGCGTCCCGAACGGCGGCGACGAGGTCCGCCCCGCTCTCCGTCTCGAAGAGCAGGTTTCCTTCCTCGAGCCCGCAGAGGTACCAATCGACGTTCGGAAGGACCTCTCGGTGGGCGGCGGTCGCCTCCCCGGGGCCTCGCCAGAGGGCGCTTCGCCAGTTGGGATCGAAAAGCACCGTGATCCCGCGCGCGCGGGCGCGGCGCGCGACGTCGACGACGAGCTCGCGGGCGCTCGCGCCGAGCGCCATCGTGATGCCGGTCAGATGGACGAGGCGGACGCCGTCGAGCGCCTCGTCCGGAACGTCACCGGGTTCGAGGCGGCTCGCGGCCGAGCCCTTCCGGTAGTAGATGACGTTCGTCCGCCCGCCCGCGCGCCACTTGAGAAAGAGGCCGGTGGGAGCGTTCGCGTCGCGCTTGACGTAGCGAAGGTCGAGGCCCTCGCCGGCGAGGGTGGCGTGGACGACGTCCCCGAGGGGATCGCTTCCCAGGCGCGAGACCCACGTGACGCGGACGCCGAGACGAGCGAGAGCGATTCCGAAGTTCGACTCCGCGCCAGCGACTCGAAGCGCAAACTGGCGGCCGAGCTCCGGCTTCCCTTCCCCGGCCGGATCGAGCAACGCCATCGTCTCGCCGGCGGTGAGGACCGTCATCCGAGCGGGGCGCGAAGAGTCGACCGGTAACCGGGGAAGCGTTCCGACGCCGCGCGCTTGAGCCCGACGAGCGGAGGGCCGTGCGAGAGCTCGGCCCGGAGGGCGGACAACTCGTCCTGCGCCGCCGACGCGTCGTCGTCCCGCCCGGCGGCCGCCGCCTCCTTGAGACGGCGAAGCAGGTCGGGCCGCACGTTCGCGAGCGCCGAGACGCATCCCGCCGCGCCCGCCGCGAGCGCCCGGGCGACCATGCCGTCGGATCCCATCAGGACGTCGAGCCCGGTCTCGAGGTACTGGCGGTGGCGCTCGAACGACTTCGTCGAGTCCTTGACGCCCCTGAGGCCGTCGCGGCCAAGTGAGCGCGCAGCATCGACGGAGAGCTCGTTTCCCGTCCGGGCGGGAATCGTGTACGCGTAGACCGGCTTGCCGTCGGCCGCCTCGATCAGCGCGCGGAAGTGCGCGACGATCTGCGCGCCGTCGAGCGCGTAGTAGTACGGGACCACCGCGGAGAGGCCGTCGGCGCCGTCCGCGAGCGCGCGGCGGGCTAGGCGAACCGTCGCCGGCGTGTCGGCCCGTCCGACGTGCGCGAGCACCGGGACGCGCCCGCGCGATGCGTCCACGACGGTCGCGACCACCGCGGCCACCTCGCCTTCGGAGAGGAGAGGTCCCTCCCCCGTCGTCCCGCACGGCATGAGCCCGTCGACCCGCTCCTCGACGAGGTGCTCGACGTGGTCGCGGAGCGCCGCTGCGTCAAGACGACCGTCGCGTCCGAACGGGGTGAGGAGAGCGACGACGACGGCTGGGTGGTCGAGCGCGCGCAAAGGATCAGGGCGCGGGCGCACTCGCGCCGGCGGCCGCATGGCTGCCGGCGCTCGAGGCTGCTGCCCACCCGACGACCGTCGGCGGCACGACCGTACTGTATTCGCCCGCGACCAGACATCCCGCCTGGCGAAGCTCCCAAGCGGCGACGGTCTGTGACTCCGGCCCCTCGCACGCGTCTATCGACGGCCGGGGTAAGGACGGCCGCCCAGCCCGCACATACGGACGTGGAACATCGAACAAGGAGGAGCAGAT
>DASZKB010000136.1:0-9681 GCA_035947475.1 Gaiellaceae bacterium
AGAACCACCGCTACCCGACCAACCGCGGCCTCGAGGTCTTTCGCGAGGCCGTCGCGGCCTTCTACGAGGAGCGCTTCGGGGTCGCGGTCGACCCTGCCACCGAGGTCTTGCCCGTGCTCGGTGGGAAAGAGGCGGTCGCGAACGTCGCCCTCGCGTGCCTCGACCCGGGCGACGTCTGCCTCGCCCCCGACCCCGGTTACCCGCCGTACACCTCCGGCCCGGTGTTCGCGGGCGCGGAGGTCCACTACCTGCCGCTTCGCGAGGACAAGGGGTTCTTGCCCGACCTCGAGGCTCTCGAGCCCGCGCTCGCGGCGCGCGCGAACCTCCTCTACTTGAACTACCCGAACAACCCGACGGGCGCCGTCGCGCCCGAGGGCTTCTTCGAGCGCGCCGTCGAGCTCGCGCGCGCGAACGACGTGGTCATCGTCCACGACAACGCGTACTCGGAGATCGCGTTCGACGGCTACCGCCCGCCGAGCTTTCTCTCCACCCCGGGCGCGAAGGACGTCGGCGTCGAGATCTTCTCGCTCTCGAAGGGGTGGAACATGACCGGCTGGCGCGCGGGGTGGATGGCCGGAAACGCCGACGTCGTCGAGAGCTACCGGACCCTGAAGACGAACCTCGACTCGGGGATGTTCGAGGCCCTCCAGCGCGCGGCCATCGCGGCTCTCGGCGACGCGCGCGACTTTCCCCGCGAGATGTCGGAGGTGTACCGCCGCCGGCGCGATCTCATGATCGCCGCGCTCGGCGCCATCGGGCTCGCCGCTTCCCCGCCGCGGGCGACGCCCTACATCTGGGCGCGCGTCCCCGAGGCGTACACGTCCGCCGAGTTCACCGAGCTCGTTCTCGAGGAAGCGGACGTCGTCGTATCGCCGGGGCCGTCGTTCGGCGCGAGCGGGGAGGGCTACGTGCGCATCTCTCTCACGGTGCCGGACGAGCGCCTCGAGGAGGCGGCGGGCCGGATCGAGTCTTCGCTAAACCTCTAGAGCGCATTGCCAGACGACGAAGACGAGCACGAGGTCGAACTCGCCGAGAAGGAGGCCGCGGCCGCGCTCCCCGAGGGGTGGGAGCTCGGCCTGCCCGACGGTGAGCGCTTCCGCTTGCCGGGCGGGTTCGTGCAGACGTACGCCGTCACGGCCGAAGGGCCTCGAGACGAGGCGACACTCGTCGTCGCGGTCGGAAAGGCGAACGCCTACCGGCAACTCGTTCGGCGGCTCCGGGGGGAGCTCGGCGTCGCCGAGGGCTGGGCGCCGCCCGTCCCGCCACTTCCTCCGGAGCCCATGGAAACCGAGTTCTTGGGGCCGTACGGGGACGAGCCCGAGGTGAGAGCGGCGCTCGACGAGCTCATCCGCGCGCTACCCGAGGGCTGGCGGCTCTACGAAGCCGACCGGGAGCGTTTTCGCCTCCCCGGTCGGAAGCTCGAGACGTTTGGCGTCTCTGCGGTCGGCCCGGGCGGCGAGGCCGCGCTCGCGGTCGGAGTCGGTGAGGCAGGCGCCTACCGCCAGCTCGCGAGACGACTTCGAGGAGAGCTCGAGGTCACAGACGCCTGGGCGCCACCGCTTTGACGCGCCGCTGCACTTCACGCCCCCTGGATGCGGTGACGGTGCGGACCGAATCCATTTTCGCTCGCCGTGGGGCCACGGGCATAATCAGCGCGTGACGCACCATCAGCCGGATCCCGCGCCCGGGGCCGAGCCCGAGCGCGGGTTCCTCGTGGCCGTGCTGAGCCCGGGCGTCGACGAGCACGACGAGCTGGACGAGCTCCGCGCGCTGCTCGCGACCGCGGGCGTCGAGCCGGTCGGGGAGCTCGTGCAGCGGCGCGCGGCGCCGGACGCGCGGACGTACGTCGGGAAGGGAAAGCTGGAGGAGCTCAAGCGCGCGGTCGCGGCGAGCAACGCCGAGTCACTCGTCGTCGACGACGACCTCCACCCGGGTCAGCAGCGGCGCCTCGAGGATGTCTTGCGCCTGCGGGTGGTCGACCGGACGCAGCTCATCCTCGACATCTTCGCCCAGCACGCGGTCACGGCCGAGGGGAAGCTCCAGGTCGAGCTCGCTCAGCTCGAGTACAACCTCCCGCGCATGCGAGGTCTATGGCAGCACCTCGAGCGGCTCGGGGGCGGGATCGGGACGCGTGGCCCGGGGGAGACGCAGCTCGAGACGGACCGGCGTCTCGCGCGCCGGCGGATCGGCCTTCTCCGGCGGAAGCTGCGCGAGCTCGAGCGCAGGCGCGACACGCAGCGCAAGGCCCGGCGGGCGGGGGAGACGCCCGTGATCGCGCTCGCCGGATACACGAACGCGGGGAAGTCGACGCTCCTGAACGCGCTCACGGACGCGGACGTCCCCGTCAACGACCGTCTCTTCGAGACGCTCGACCCGACGACGCGCGCCTTCACGCACGACGGGCGTCGCTACCTCGTCACCGACACGGTCGGCTTCATTCGCCGCCTACCTCACCAGCTCGTCGAGGGTTTCGCGGCCACGCTCGAGGAGACGGCGAACGCCGACCTCGTGCTCCACGTCGCGGACGCGTCGCTCGCCGAGGAGCGCCTCGACGAGACGATCGGCGCCGTCGACGCCGTCCTCGACGAGATCGGCGCCGGCGAGCTCCCGGTCGAGCTCGTCCTCAACAAGATCGACGCGGTCGACCCGTTCCGTCGCCGGCGGCTCCGGAACCGCTTTCCGGGAGCCGTGCATGTCTCGGCGCTCTCGGGAGCCGGGTTCGCCGAGCTCCGCGCGCGAATCGCCGAGCGGTTCGCGGCGCGCTTCGAGCCCGTCCGGCTCCTCCTGCCACACGACGAGGGCCGGGCTCTCGCGCAGCTTTACGAGCTCGGCACGCCGATCGAGGAGCGTGTCGACCGCGCGGACGGCGTCCTCGTCCTCGCGCGCCTGCCCCGTTCGGAGATCGCCCGCTTCGCGCGCTTCCTCGTCGCCGACGAGGCGGCCCGCGCGGAACGCGCGTGATCGAGATCCCAGTGGTTCGCCTGCGCGACGACGCGGTCGTTCCCCGGAACGCCTACGCGGGCGACGCGGGCCTCGACCTGTCCACGTGCGAGCCGCTCGAGCTCCGGCCGGGCGAGCGCGCCGTCGCGAAGACAGGGCTCGCCGTGGCCATCCCCGAGGGGTACGCGGGCTTCGTCCAACCACGCTCGGGGCTAGCGGCGCGCCACGGTCTCGCCGTCGTCAACTCGCCGGGCCTGATCGACTCCGGCTATCGAGGCGAGATCCAGGTGATCCTCCTGAACACGGACCGCGAGCGGACGTTCGTGGCGGGACCCGGGGAACGGATCGCGCAGCTCGTGGTGCTCGCCGTTCCGGAGGTAGCGCTGCACGAGGTGGACGCGCTGCCCGAGAGCGAGCGCGGCGTGCGCGGGTTCGGGTCGTCCGAGGTGCGATAGTTGCAGCCGCGCATCCGGGTCTCGGCGATTCTCCGCCGCGAAGGGCGCGTCCTTCTCTGCCGCCACGAGAAGGAGGGGCGCCACTACTGGCTCCTCCCGGGCGGCGGCGTGAACGCGGGCGAATCGCTCGTCGAAGCCCTCCGGCGCGAGCTGGCCGAGGAGTGCGGAATCGCCGACGCGATCCCGGTCGAGGGGCCCGTCGCCGTCGTCGATTCGATCTCGCCGCAGCGGTCGTTCCCGGCGAAGCACGTCGTCCACATCATCTTCGCCGGCTTCCTGCAGGGGCGATCGCTCGAGGCGGTGACCTCGCGGGACGCGGCCGTTCGCGGCCACCGCCTCTTCGGCGCCGACGAGCTCGCCGAGCTCGCCATCCACCCGCCGATCCAGCGCTTCCTTTCCCGTTGGCGGCCCGGAGACCCGGTGGTGTATCTCGGCGCCCTCTGGGCGCCCTGAGCTAGAAGCGGCCGCCGCGCGTTCGCGCTCGCTCGGCGGCGACGCGGTGCGCATCCGGCTCGAAATCGGCCTCGAGCGGCTCGAGGGCGACCGGCTCGCCCACCCGCCGCGCGAGCGCCTCGGCGATGAGCCAGTCGGCCAGCCAGGGGTTCCGAGGGAGAAGCGGGCCGTGGAGGTACGTCCCGATCGCGCGCCCGACCCGGCACCCCTCGCGCCCGTCCTTGCCGTTGTTCCCGAAGCCGGCCACCACGCGCCCGAGGGGCTCGGCGCCCGCGTCGAGGAAGGTCCGCCCGGCGTGGTTCTCGAACCCGGCGAGCGTCCGCGGCTCGCCCGGGGTGAGCTCGCACTCGAGCAGGACGTCGCCGATCATGCGCGTTTCTCCGGCGACGGTGTGCAGCGGAAAGAAGCCCACCCCAGGAAGCTCCGCGCCGCTTCGGTCGCGGTAGAACCGTCCGAGGAGCTGGTAGCCGCCGCACACGGCGAGGAGCGCCGCCCCGGCGTCGACCGCCTCCGCGAGCGCCGCGCCCTTCGAGGCGAGGTCCGGCGCGATCAGCGCCTGTTCGCGATCCTGGCCGCCCCCGATGTAGTAGAGGTCCGCTTCTCCGGGGGCGGGAGTCTGACCGACCGAGATCGTGCGGTAGTCGAACCCGATCCCCCGCCAGGCGGCGCGCCGCTCGAGCACGGCCATGTTGCCGCGGTCGGCGTAGATGTTCAGGTAGTCGGGATAGAGGTGCGCGACGACGACCTTCACGCCGCTCGCTCCCAGTACGGCCGGACAAGGCCGCGGTCCGCGACGACCTTCCGGAGAGCGAGCATGGCAGTGTAGGTCGGGAGGACGGCGAGCTCGCCTCCGGGCGGCGTCAACGCGAGACCGCGGTCGAGCGCCTCGCCGAGGTCGGGAACGACCTCGATCCGTTCGCTCGGAAGGCCCCCGTACTTGAACCGCAGCGCGAGCTCGTGCGCCCGCTCGCCCGTCGCGATCAGGTGCTCGAGTCCGTCCGCGAGCGGCTCGAAATCGACGTCCCAGATCCATGAGACGTCGCGGCCGTCGGCGATCTCGTCGTTCAGCGCCACGACGGCGAGCTGTCGCGGCCCGGCGTCGACCAGCGTCCGGATCACCTCGTTCGCGCCGGCGGGGTTCTTGATGAGAAGGATGAGAACCGAGCGGTCGGCCACGCGGACGCGTTCGAAGCGCCCGAACGCCGCGCGGAAGCGCGTCAGTCCGTCGACCACCTCGTCGAGGGCGGCGCCGAGGACGAGCGCGAGCGACGCGGCCGCTAGGGCGTTATAGACGTTGTAGAGGCCGGGGAGCGGCAGTTCGACGCGGCGGTCGCCGTCGGGCGTCTCGAGGTCGAAAGCCGATCCGTCGAGGCCGCGCAGCTCGATCGAGCGGGCGGCGACGTCGAGCGGAGGCCGGGCGTGCCCGCACGCGGGGCAGCGGTAGTCGCCGAGGTGGCCGACGTACGCGGCTGCGTACTCGTACGGAGTCCCGCACTCGACGCAGTACTTCGAGTCGGCGGCGTGCGGAAGGCGCTCCCGCGCGACGGCCGGGTCGTCGAGCCCGAAGCGGCGCACGCGATCACGTCCCCGCCCGAGGTCGGCCACCAGCGGGTCGTCCGCGCAGAGAACCGTCCAGGCGGCCGGGTCGAGCTCGGCGACGGCGAGCCGCCACCGCTCCGCGATCAACTCCAGCTCGCCGTAGCGATCGAGCTGGTCACGGAAGAGGTTCCCGAGGCAGACGGCGCTCGGCCGGACGCGCCGCGCGACGTCGGGGAAGGCGCCCTCGTCCACCTCGAAGAGGCCGAGCTCGGCGCCGCGCTGCTCGAGGAGCGTCGACGCGATCCCCGACACGAGGTTCGCCCCGGCGCGGTTGTGGGCGAGGCGGACGCGTCGCCCCAGGACCTCGGCGACCATCGCCGCGGTCGTCGTCTTGCCGTTCGTCGCCGACACGAGCGCCGATCCGAGCGGGAGCCGTCTCGCCAGCTGCGCGACCGCCTCGGGGTCGACGGTCGCCAGGATCTTGCCCGGAAGAGTCGTTCCGCCGCCGCGCCCGGCAAGCCGAGAAAGCCGCCCCGCGGCACGGGCGACCGCGATCTCGAGCCCGAGGCGCACGCGGCCAGTGTAGTGACGCGTCTCCCTCGAAAGAGGGAAATTCCTACAGGGGCGGCGCCCTCCCCCGAGTGGGGGACGAGCGGTCGCCCGCGCGGCCCTACCTTGAAACGCGAGGAATGCGGCCTCGCGCCGAACGCGCGGAGAAAGCGAGTTTCCCATGCGGCTAGAGGGAGAGAGCGGAGCGGCTCGAGCGAGCGCGCTTTGGGGCAAGGGCTTCAAAGGCGAGCTGCGCTCGAGCGCGCTTTGGGGCAAGGGCGGGCGCGGCTTCGTCGCGTCTCTTGCGGTCGGCGCCGCGCTCGCGCTCGCCGCGCCCGCCGCGGCGAGCGGCGGGTGTGGGGAGGACCTGCGCGCGTACGTTCCCGCGACGCTCGTGAAGGAGGTGTGCGCCGAAAAGGGGAGGAAGTTCAACGTCATCGTTCAGGGCCGCCTCGGCGAGCCGAGCGCGAGGGTGGCGAGCGAAGTCGACGAGAGGCGCGGAACCGTCAAGCGCAGGTTCCGCTCGATCACGGGCGTCTCCGGCGAGCTGACCGGCGGAGCGATCCTCGCCCTCGCCCGCGACTCGCACGTTCGGGCGATCACGCCGGATTCGCGCGTCGTGTCGAGCTACCAGAACGCGGAGATGTGGCGCGAATCCGTCCGCGTCGACCAGCTCTGGCAGACCATCGACCCCGTCACGGGTGCCGTCGGCCCCGCGCCGCAGGCCCCGGCGATCGCGATCGTCGACTCGGGCGTCGACGCGGCGGGGGTCGCGGACTTCGGCGCCCGCGTCGTTGCGAGCGTCAACGTTTCGTCGCGTACGCCGGAGGCGACGGGTGACGACCAGGGTCACGGCACGATGGTCGCCGGCGTCGCCGCCGGGGCCTCCCCGGCCTCGCCGGGGGTTGCGCAGAACGCTCCCGTCGTGAGCGTCCGCACCTCGGACGCCAACGGGATGTCGATCACGAGCGACGTCGTCGCCGCAGCCGACTGGATCCTCGGGCACAAGGACGAGTACGGCATCCGGGTCGCGAACTTCTCGCTGACCGGCTCGCTGGAGACGACGTTCCGGTTCGATCCGCTCAACGCCGCCGTCCAGCGCCTCTGGCTCAACGACGTCGTGGTCGTCGTCGCAGCCGGGAACCACGGCACGGGCGCGGGCGAGGTCAGCATGTCGTACGCGCCCGCGAACGACCCGTTCGTGATCACGGTCGGGGCGGTCGACCCGGTCGGCTCCGGCGACCCGCTCGACGATTCGGTGCCGTGGTGGTCCGGGTACGGGCTCTCGCTCGACGGCTTCTCCAAGCCCGACGTCGCCGCGCCCGGCCGCTACATGGTGATGCCGGTCCCCGGCGGCGCGACGATCCCGCAGGCGTTTCCCGAGCGCGTCGTCGGGCCGGGGTACATGTGGATGTCGGGTACGTCGTTCGCGGCGCCCGTCGTGTCCGGGACGGCGGCGCAGCTTCTCGCGCGCCACCCCGATTGGGGCCCCGACGAGGTCAAGGGCGCTCTCATGCTGACCGCGAACTATCTCGAGGCCGGCGCGAACTGGGAAGCGGGCGTGGGGGAGGTCGACGCCGCGTACGCCGCGAGCCTCGACTTCGTCCCGCCGAACCCGAACGAGGGGTTCCTGCCGTTCGTCGAGCGCGACTCCGCGAGCGGCCAGCGGGTCTTCAACGAGGCGGCCTGGTCGCGCCACATCGAGGAGGTCGACCCGTCCTGGACCCAGGCGAACTGGTCGAGCGCGGCGTGGTCGCGGGCAGCCTGGTCCCGGGCGGCATGGTCGCGGGCGGCCTGGTCGCGCGCCCACTTCGACTCCGAGCTCGCCCTGTCGAGCGCGACGTCGAGCACCGCCACGGGCGTCGAGTAGTCGCGAGCGGCACGAAGGACAACGTGAAGGCGGTCGCCGAGAACCAGCTCTCCCGCGGGGCGAAGGCGTACCTTCTAGCGATCGCCGCGACGGCGGCGGCCGTCGCGGTACCGGCCGTCATGCAGCTGAGTCCCGCGACCGCCGGCTGGACCACCTTCTTCGTCCTCGCCGGCGCGGCAGCGGCGGCGCAGCTCTTCGTCGTCCACACGCCGCGCGACCAGTCGTACCACACGTCCACCGCCTTCGTCCTCCCGGCCGTTTTCCTGCTCCCGCCCGAGCTCATCCCGGTCCTGGCGGTCGTCCAGCACATCCCCGAGTGGCTGAAGGTTCGGTACGCGTGGTTCATCCAGTCGTTCAACATCTGCAACCAGACGCTGAACCTGATGGGAGCGTGGGGGGCGGCCCAGCTCGTCCTGAGCGCTTCGCCGGGCGGCGAGCTCCACGCGCGCGCGCTCGCGGGCCTGGCCGCCTGCGTCGTCTACGTCCTTCTGAACCACGTCCTCCTCGGCGTCATGCTGAAGCTGGCGCGTGGCCACAGCCTCCGCTCGACCGGCCTCTTCTCGCTCGAGAGCCTCTCGACCGACCTCGTTCTCGCCGGCCTCGGCGTCGTGATCTGGGGCCTCTCTCGCTGGAACCCGTGGCTGATCCCGTTCGCGATCTCGCCGCTCGTCCTGATCCAGCGCTCGCTCTCCGTGCCGGCGCTTCAGGAAGAGGCGCGCGTCGACCCGAAGACCGGCCTCTTCAACGCGCGGCACTTCGCCACCGCGCTGCGCGAGGAGCTCGCGCGGGCCGTGCGGTTCGAGCGCCCGATGTCGATCGTGATGGCCGACCTTGATCTTCTCCGCGACATCAACAACACGTACGGCCACCTGGCGGGCGACGCGGTCTTGAGGGGAATCGCCGCGATCTTCCGGATGGAGCTCCGGGACTACGACGTCCCGGCGCGCTTCGGCGGCGAGGAGTTCGCGCTCCTCCTTCCGGAGACGTCGCCGGACCAGGCTCTCGAGATCGCAGAAAGGATCCGCCAGAAGGTTGCCGAGACCCAGTTCGACGTGGAGACGTCGAGTGAGCCCATCCGCGCAACTCTCTCGCTCGGCGTGGCGGCGTACCCGGCGGACGGCGCCGACGCGAACGAGCTCATCCACCAAGCCGACCTCGCCGTCTATCGCGCCAAGCTCCAGGGCCGAAACCGTGCGCTGACCGCAAGCCCCGAGCCGCTGCTCGCGTCGGCCGAACACCGCGCCCGCCTCGCCGCCGTGCCGCAGGACGGCGACTTGGACGCACCGGCGCCGCGCTCCCTTGCCGAGCCGGACGCTCTCGACCGGCGCGCCGCGGAGTTCCGCCCGCACGCCGCGGTCGGGCCGCGCTTCCTCGAGCTCTCGCCACCCCTCGCCGCGCTGATCGCGCTCGTCGGCCTCGCCGGCGTCGGGGCAGCCGTCCTCGGGCTGATCTTCGGAACGAGTGACGACATTCTCGGCCTCCTGGCCGTCGTCGCGCTCGTGGGCGGCGCCCAGGCGCTCGCCGTCGAGCTCGAAGGCGGATCGATCTCGGTGAGCGCGGTGGGGGTGCTGGCGGGCGTCGCTCTCTTCGGCCCCAGAGCCGCCTTGCCCCTCGCGGTCGCGATCACGGCCGTGCACTGGAGCTCCGACCGGATCCCGATCTCGCGCCTGGTCTTCAACCTCGGCTCGCTCTCCTTCGCGTCGCTTGCGGCCGCGGCGGTCTTCAGCGTCGGCTGGGCGGGTACGCCGACGGGTCACCTCGTAACGGCCGCGGCGGGCCTTGTCGCGGGCGCGGCGTACTTCCTCGTGAACACCGGGCTCACGAGCGCGGCGATGGCTCTCGAGGGGCACGACCGCTGGCGCGCGGTCTGGACAG
>DASZKB010000137.1:0-5234 GCA_035947475.1 Gaiellaceae bacterium
GAACAACTGGTACGTCGAGCGCGGGACGATGGAGTACGACGTCCTCGACGGCTTCTGGGGCGACGCGGGCGAGTCGATCGACGCGTACTACGCCGTCAACGACTTCGTCCGCGCCCACGGCGCGAACAAGTGATCGAGGGCCTCATCAGGGTCCCGCTCCGGCGCTTCGAGGACGAGCGCGGCTGGCTCGTCGAGATCCGCCGCGACAGCGAGCTGCCCAAGGCAACTCTCCAGACGAACATCTCGTTCTCCCGGCGCGGGGTCATCCGCGGTCTCCACTACCACGAGCGCGGGCAGGACGACCTGTTCGCGTGCCTCCAGGGGACGGCACGCGTCGTCGTCCTCGACCGCGAGACGGGCGACGTCTACAGCGAGGACATCGGCGACGAGAACCCGGTCGCGCTTTACATCCCGGGGCGCCATGCGCACGGGTTCGAGGCGCTCACGGACCTTCTGTTCGCGTACCACGTCACCGAGGAGTACGACCCGTCGAACCCGGACGAGCACGGGGTTCGCTGGGACGACCCGCGCGTCCGGCACGTCTGGAGCACGCGATCGCCGATCCTCTCGGAGCGGGACGCGGCGTCCTCGTAACGGGGGCGGGCGGCCAGCTCGGCCGCGCCCTCCGCGCCGTCTTTCCCGCCGCCGATGCGCGACCGCGGGCCGACCTCGACGTGACGCGCCCGCTCGAGCTCGGCTACCGGCCGAAGCTCGTCCTCCACGCGGCTGCCTGGACGGACGTGGACGGCGCCGAGGCCGATCCCGAAGCGGCCGAGCGCGCCAACGTAGAGGGAACGAGGAACGTCGTCGCGCTCGGCGTGCCGGTCGTGTACTTCTCGACCGATTACGTCTTCGACGGCGCAAAGCGGACGCCGTATCTGGAATCCGACGAGCCGCATCCGCTGTCGGCGTACGGGCGGACGAAGCTCGCCGGTGAGCACGCAGTCCGCGACGGCTGGGTCGTCCGCTCGTCGTGGCTCTTCGGCCCGACGGGGAAGAACTTCGTGCGGACGATGCTCGCGCTCGCCAAGGAGAGGGACGAGGTGCGGGTCGTCGCCGACCAGCGCGGCTCGCCGACCTTCGTCGAGCACCTGGCGAACGCGATTCCCGCGCTCCTCGAACGCCCGGGCGGGGTCTGGCACTTGGCCGGCGACGGCGACTGCACGTGGGCCGAGTTCGCCGCCGCCATCTTCGAGGAGGCGGGCGCGCGCTGCCGCGTCGTCCCGATCAGCTCGGAGGAGCTCGGGCGTCCCGCGCCCCGGCCGCCGTACTCGGTGCTGCGAAGCGAGCGGCCGGACGCTCTCCGCCTGCCTCACTGGCGAGACGGGCTTCGCGAGTGTCTTAGCCGGCTAGAGAGCCAGCCGCGCTAGCGCACCGCTCGATTCCGGCCCGCACGTCGATCGCCGGCCTCGGAAGCCGTTCGCCCGGCGGACTCGAGCCGTCGAGCGACCTGAGCGCTCGAGCCGCCGCGATGAGGACATGCGCGCGACGTCCGTACATGAAAACGGCCTTCCGGCCGAAGTAGACATGGAGCGTCTGAGTGCCGAACAGCGCCGCCGGCGCGCCTCGGATCGTGAGACTCTTGCACCGCACGCCACGCACGTACCCCGAGGGGTTGTACTCGGTGATCGGGAACGTGTCTATCTCGAGCGGAAGCCAGCAAGCCGCCGGCCCGTCGAGGACGTACGTCGGGCGCAAGGCGCAGCGTCCGTAGATGAACCGAGCCGAGCGGCCGGTGCCGTACACCCGAGCGAGCGGGAAACCGTGGAACGAGCGACCGGCGTAGTAGATCCTGCGGCCCGCCCATCTGTTGAGCTCCTCGAGCTTCGATGCGAGGGCCGTCGGCGAGAACGGGTCGTGCGCGCACCGGCGCAAGGCTGATCTCACGTCGATCGTGGGCGCGGGCAGCGTTGCCGTCCACACTCCGTCGACGGGGTGGAGGGCGTCGGCGGCCCGGCGCATCTGCGCGAGTACGTCGCCGAAGAGCGTCACCGTGCGGTCTCCCGTGTAGATGTCGAAAGCACCGGCACCCTCCCAGAGCGCGGCCGGAACGCCCCGGACCGTCAGACGGTGGCACTGGATGGACTCGTCGAACTGCGCCGGGGGCCGCCTCGCGAGCAGCCAGTTCTGGACTTGAACCTCCGGCGGGCAGTCGTCCTGCTCGTCCGTCTGACAGCCGCCGTAGAAGAACGACGGCGGGTGAGTGGAGCGTCCGGCGATCGGGAGCCCCTCGAACGACTCGCCGAGCCAGTAGACGGGCGGGCGCGTCTGTGCGTCGGCGGCGGCCGTCAGGAAGAGAGCCGATAGACAGACCAGAAGCAGCCGAGCGGTTCGCGTAGCCGGATGTAAGAGGACCCCGAGGGAGTCCGTCAAGATGGCGTCGTGGAAGCGGCGCTGGCCCGTCTCGCCGGCTGGACCGCCCGCCGGCGGACGCCCGTCATCCTGGTCTGGTTGGCGCTCATCGTGGCCGGCGCGTGGTTCTCGCTCCACCAGACCGACCGGCTCACGGGCGGCGGGTGGGAAGTCGAGGGAAGCGAGTCCGTCCGGGCTTCCGACCTGCTGCGCCGCTTCCCCGAGGTGAGCGGAATCCGGTTCGGCGTGCTCGTCGAGTCGGCGAGCCGGGAGGAGACGCAGGCCGCGGTCGCCCGGGCGCGGGCGGAGCTTGGCGAGTTCGAGGAGATGCGTCCGTTCGGGAAGCCGGAGATCTTCGAGAGCGGGCAGGTCGTCCTCGTCCCGATCCTCTACACGGGAGAGGACCGGAACGGGATCGACCAGGCCACCGACCTGCGCCGCGCCCTCGTCTCCGACGACGGCGGTGCGTCGGTTCGCGTCGTGGGGGCGCCCGCGATCTGGTCGAACTTCCAGGAGGTCTCCAAAGAGCAGCTCGCGACCGCCGAGGCGATCGGCTTTCCGCTCGTCCTCCTCATCCTCGTGGCGGCGTTCGGCACGGTCGTCGCGGCGGCGGCGCCGCTCGCGCTGGGCTTCGTCTCGGTCTTTCTGACCGGCGCCGTCATCTACCTGCTCTCGCGCGCGACCGAGATGTCGGTCTTCGTCACGAACATGGCCTCGATGATCGGGATCGGGGTCGCGGTCGACTACTCGCTCTTCGTCGTCAGCCGTTTCCGCCACCGCCTCCACGAGGGGTGGACGCAGGAGCGGGCGCTCCGCGAAGCGCTCGCGACCTCCGGCACGGCCGTCGTGTTCAGCGGCGCCACCGTGGTCGTGTCGCTCGCGGGGCTCTTCCTGCCGGCGGTGACCGCCGTCCGGTCGCTTGCGATCGGCGCCATCGTCGTCGTCTCGATCGCCGTCCTCGCCACCATCACCTTGCTCCCCGCGCTCCTCGCGGTCGCCGGCGGGCGGATCGAGCGCCTGCGCGTCCCACGCCTGGGAGGCGGCCGCGAGAGCGGCCGGACCGACCGGTTCTGGCACGTCTGGACCGCTCAGGTGATGCGCCGCCCCGTGGTCGCACTCGTCGGGAGCGCTGCCGTGATGCTTGCGCTCGCAGCGCCCGTGGTCGCGTTGCGGACCGAGAACCACGGCCTCGCGCAGCTGCCGAGAGACGCCGAGGTCCGCGAGGCGATGGAGCGGACGGCGGAGCTGGCGGGCCCGGGGTACTTCGGCCCGATCCCGATCGTGACGAGCGACGTGCAGGCGGCTCGGGAGATCGCCTCTGCCGTCGGCGAGGTGGACGCGGTCGCGAGAGTCGGCGAGCCGATCGCGTCACCCGATCGGCGCCTCCACCTCGTGATCGCGACCCTCGCAGTCGACCCCGACTCGAGCGCGGCGAGGGACGCCTACTTCGAGGTCAAGGCGGTCTCGGAGCGGCTTGCCGCCAGGCGCGGGGTGGACGCCGAGCTCGACGGCCAGACCGGGTTCAACATCGACGTCGAGAAGCCGCTCGTCGGCGACCTCTGGAAGATCATCCTCTTCATCCTCGCCCTCTCCTACGTCGTCCTGCTCCTCTTGCTCCGGAGCGTGCTACTTCCGCTCAAGGCGGTCGTTATGAACCTGCTTAGCGTCGGCGCCGCCTACGGCGTCCTCGTCGCCGTCTTCCAGTGGGGGTGGCTCGACTGGACGGGCTACGACTCGCCCGGCTACCTGGAGACGATCATCCCGGCGATCGTCCTCGCCGTCACCTTCGGCCTCTCGATGGACTACGAGGTCTTCCTCCTCACGCGGATTCGCGAGCGCTACGGCGTGCACGGCGACAACGAGCGAGCGGTCGCCGAGGGGCTCGCCTCGAGCGCGCGGGTCATCACCGCCGCCGCGCTCATCATGGCGGCCGTCTTCGGCGCGTTCACGATCGCGGGCGCGACGTCGATCAAGCAGCTGGGCGTGGGGCTCGCCGTCGCGATCCTCCTCGACGCGACGGTCGTCCGGCTCGTGCTGGTGCCGGCGACGATGCGGCTCTTGGGAGACTGGAACTGGTGGCTCCCCCGGCCGCTCGCGCGGCTCCTGCGCGTCGCGCCCGCGGGCTAGCCTGGGCCCGTGCGGGTTCTCGTCACGGGCGGCTGCGGGTTCATCGGCAGCCACTTCGTCAAGCGGCTCGTCGCGGCCGGAGAGGACGTCGCCGTCCTCGACAAGCTGACCTACTCCGGGAACCGCGCGAACCTGGAAGGCGTCGAGCACGCGTTCTTCCGCGACGACATAGCCGACCCCGCCGCCGTCTCCCGGGCGGGGGAGGACTGCGAGGCGGTCGTGAACTTCGCCGCGGAGACGCACGTCGACCGCTCGATCCTCGAGGCGGGTGAGTTCATTCGCACGGACGTGGTCGGGACGCGCGTGCTCCTCGAATGGGCGCGCGTGACCGGCGCGCGCTTCGTCCAGGTCTCGACGGATGAGGTGTACGGGGACGTTCCACCCGGGGTGTCGTCGCGCGAGGACGACCCCCTCCGGCCGTCGAGCCCGTACGCCGCCTCCAAGGCAGGCGGCGACCTGCAGGTGCTTGCCTACGTGCGGACGTACGAGGTCGACGCCGCGATCACGCGCGGCTCGAACACGTACGGCCCGTTCCAGTACCCGGAGAAGATCGTCCCGCTTTTCATCACGAACGCGCTCGACGGACAGTCGCTCCCGGTGTACGGGGACGGGCTCCAAACGCGCGACTGGCTCCACGTCGAAGACCACTGCGCCGCGGTTGAGCTCGTCCTCCGTGAGGGCGCGCGCGGCGAGATCTACAACGTCGGCGCCGGCGAGGAGCGCGCGAACATCGACGTGACCCGGCGGATCGTCGA
>DASZKB010000138.1:0-6639 GCA_035947475.1 Gaiellaceae bacterium
GGTTGCGTGCGCATCCTCGTCGTCGGTCGCAGGCGGGGCGTCCTCGCCGCCCACCGTCGGCTCGTCCGCGGCAGGGGGCGCTTGGCGGAGCTCGCTCTCACGGTCGGCGGTGAGCCCGGGACGACCGCTCGGCACGCCGCCGAGCTGCTCGACCGCGCCCTGCAGAGTCCCGCGCTCGCGCGGCTGGATCGGCTTGTAGTCGCCGTTCGGCCACCAGATGAAGGCGATCAGCGCGGCGAAGCCCGCTACCCCGAGGCCCACGAGCCCGCGCCGAACCGGGTTACCCGCCGACCACCGCCACGCACCGGTCGTGAAGCGCTTTCCGACGCGCGCGAACGTCACCGAGAAGCCGACCGCCGGAAGGGCGAGGGACGCGAGCTGTCCGATCCCGGCGAAGCCCGCGAGCATGCGACCGTCGCCGAACGAGGCGGAGACCTCGTCCGCGTGAACCGAGAACGAGTCCCAGGCCGTCGCGAAGATCCGGGGCGCGTTCACGACGAGCAGGCCGAAGGCGAAGGCGAGCACCGGAATGAGCGTGAGGACGTAGGCCGTAACGGCGGCGCGAACCCACGGCTTCAGCTCGGTGACGCGTGGATCGGCCTCCCGCCGCGGCAGCAGGCTCCTCAGCGTCGGCTTGATCCGAGAGAACATGTCGGGGACGCCGACGAGGTCGCCCACGATGTAGTAGCCGTCGAGCCGCACGAACGGCAGGAACTGGAAGAGCATCTGGAAATGCTGGACGACGATGATGACCAGCAAGGGCTCGAACCCCGTGGCGAGATAGGCGGCCACCGTTCCCAAGATGAAGATCGCGTTGAAGTAGACGCCGCCGAGGTCTGTGCGTAGGCGTCCGCCTCGGCCGAGCCGGTAGGCGTCCGTGACGTCGGTGTAGAAGACGGGCCAGATGATGTAGAGCCCGGCCCCGATCACGCCCGGCTTCGCTCCTCCATAGCGCGCCGCCGCCGCGTGGCCGAACTCGTGGAAGACGATCGAGACGACGAGGAGTCCGTAGAGGAGCACGATCGCGGCCGGCTGGTAGATGAGGTCCCGCGCGCTCTGGGCGACGCCGTGGAGGAAGAAGAGCCACACGTCGGCGGCGATGAGGCCGCCGATGACCGCGACGAGAACGAGCGGCCAGAAGAGAGGCGCCAGCGCGGCCGCGAGGACGCGCACGGCGCGGGCGGGGACGACCCCCACTCGGAACGTCAGCGCGAGCATCGGGTCGGCGCGCTTCAGCTTCGGGCTCGACCCGTCTGCGGCGGCGAGGACCCCGAGCGGGCGCAGCTTCTCGTTCACGAGATAGGTGACGTTCTCCGCCGTCACCTGCCGTCCGTGCTTCTCGCTGACCCGGGCCGCGATCGCGTCGTAGCCCGTCCGCCCGTCGGCTTCCTCGGCGACGAGGTAGAGGAGCCGCGGAAGCTGTACGACCTGCCCGTCCGCCCGCCGGGCGATGTACGGAGGCTCCTTGAAGCCCGAGCCCTCGTACTCGCCAAGGAGCTCGATGCCGTCCGCGAGCCGCGGCAGCGGTGTCGCCCCGGGTGGCGGCGCGCCCGCGGCAGCGCGCGTGTCGGGCGGCGTCGCGGCTATCGGTCGCTCTCCTCGTGGCCGCCCTGCATGGACGCGCGCGGACAGATGGGGCGGCCCGTGGGCCGCCCCATCGCCTGCGCGTGTTCCCCCTGCCTACGCCTCTTGGTCGATCTCGGCATCCTGCTCGGCGTTCGCCACGGCGAGCGAATCGTCCGAGAGAGCGTTCGCCGCGACCGCCGCGTTCACGGGCGCGGCCGCGTTGGCGTCGACCAGGCCGTCGCCCTCGCCGGTCGACTGCGTGATGTCCGCCTCCTGCTCGGCGTTCGCGATCGCATCCGAGTCGCTCGACAGCACGTTCGCCGCCGCCGCTGCGTTCACGGGCGCCGCCACGTTGGCGTCGAGGAGACCACCGTCGCCGCCGTCGCCGGTCGACTGCTCGATGTCGGCGTCCTGCTCGGCGTTCGCGATCGCCGTCGAGTCGCTCGACAGCACGTTGGCCGCCACGGCAGCGTTGACCGGGATGGCCAGGTTCGCGTTGATGAGCCCCATCGCCTCGCGGTCCGGGAGCTCCTCGCCTGTCTGCGCCTCCAGCTCCTCGGCCGTCAGGCCCTCGGGCGCGGGCGTCTCCTCCGCACGCGCGTCGGTCTTGCGGGTCTCGTCGGTCATGCGTTCCCTCCTTTAGCCGCTTTGCGGCGCGTTCGACTCGCCGGTCGTTGCCCCGTGCTCCGGAGCGTTCCGCCGGCCCGAGCGCTGGACGATCCGCTGGCGACTCGTCACGTGCGTATGCGACGGGCCGGGCTCGTTCACGTTCGCCGCCACCGCGGCGTTCACGTCAGCCACCACCTGACCGGACTTGCCGTCACGGCGGATCTCCCGCTTGATGAGCTTGTGGAGCTTCATGCGGTTCGAATTCCCGCCGTCCGGCGCGGGTTAACCGGTATCGTCAAATAGTGTTGACGAGCGAGCGGCCATCGTTCTTCGAGCTCGCTCGGAAGGCCGCCCGGCTGGAGCATCCGGACGAGGCGCTGGTCGCGGTGACCGCCCTGCGCGGGCGGATCGAGGAGCTCGAGGCGGCCCTCGTCGAGAACGCGTTCCGCGACGGATGGTCGTGGAGCCGGATCGCCCGCGCCCTCGGCGTGACGAAGCAGGCGGCGCACAAGAAGCACGCCGCGCGCGTGCGCGCGAACCGCTCCGAGCGCGCAACGGAGCTCGTGACCGTCACGGGACACGCCCGCCAGGCCGTCTACCTCGCGCGGCAGGAGGCGCGAACGCTCGGCCACGGCTGCGTCGAGACCGGCCACCTGCTCCTCGGCCTCCTTCGGCAGCGCGAGAGCGCGGCGGCCGGGGCGCTTTCGTCGCTCGGCATCACGGTCGCGGGCCTTCGCCAGGAGGTGAAGACGGGGCTCGCCGAGCGGGAGCTCGTCCGCGCCGGTCGCGGCGGCCGCCTCCCGATCGGGCCGCGAGCGCGCGCGGCCCTCGAGCAGTCGCTCCGCGAGGCGCTACTCCTTCGCGACTCGCACCTCGGAGTCGAGCACCTTCTACTCGCGCTCCTCCGCGACGAGCGCGCGTCGGCGACGTACGCGCTCGAAGCCCTCGGCGTCTCGACGGACGCGGTCGAGGAGCGCCTGATGCGGGCGCTCGTGAAGGCGCGCTAGCGCCGCTCCTCGCGGTCGCGGGCGCGGCGCTCCTCCACCGGCTCGCCCTCCTGCGGGGCGCCGGCCGGCCCGCTCATCGCGACACCGTCTTCCTCGACGACGTCGCGCGGGTCAGCGGACCGGTACGACTCGCTCTGCACGCCGCCGCGCGGATCGTCCTCTCGGGCGAGGGCGTCGACGTCACCCTCCTGCTTGGCCGCGTCCGGCTCGTCGCCGCGCTTCCTGCGCCATCTCTCGAACACGGGCTCGGTCTACCCGCCCGGCGGCGCGGCCACGCCTGACGGCTCGGCGCGCCGGTGCCGGAGCAGCTCGTTCAGGACGACCTGAACCGAGCCGCCGACGGGAATCGCGGCGAGCGCGCCCAGGATGCCGGCGACCTCGGCCCCGATCAGGATCGCGACCAGGACGGTGAGCGGCGAGAGCTGAACGGTGCGCCCGTAGACGAAGGGTTGCAGGACGTGGTTCTCGAGCTGCTGGTACACGACGAAGAACACGAGCACGATCAACGCCGGGATGAGCCCTGCGTCGAGGAAGGCGATCAGGGTGACGAGCGCGCCCGCGAGCGTCGCGCCGGCGAGCGGTACGAGGTCGAGGATCGCGACGACGAGCCCGAGCGCGATGGCGTAGTCGACTCCGACGATGAGGAGGACGATCGTCGTGAGCGTGCCGGCGACGAGGCTGATCAGGAGGTTGCCGGTGACGTAGCCGCCCACCGCGCGGTAGACGCCGCCCCCGACGCGCTCCCAGCGCGCCCGGCTGCCCGGCGGAAGAAGCTCGACGAGCGCGGTTGCCCAGCGGCGCCCCTCGAGCAGCATGAAGAAGGTGAGAAACGCGATCGCGACGATGCCGACGACGGTGGTGACGATCCCGCGGAGGACGGCGACCGCCGGCTCCGTGACGCCGAGGATCCCACCGGCACCGCGCTGCTCAACGGCGCTTCGCACGCGCTCGACGACCCCGTAGTCGCGCTCGAGGAACCCGAGCGGCCCCCGGCCAGCCGTGATGTCGGCGACCAGGCTCGGGACCGCCTCCACGAAGTCGGTGACCTCGGTGACGAGCGGCGGGATGACGAGCAGCCCGAGAACGGTCGCGCCCAGGAGCGCGAGCAGGAACACCAGCGCGGCGGCGAGCCCGCGCCGGAGACCGCGGCCCTCGAAGAACTCGACCGCCGGGTTCAGCGCCATGGCGAGGAAGGCGGCGATGAGGATCCACGTGATCGCGTGGCGTGCGAGGTACAGGAAGCCGAGCGCAAGGGCGACCAGCACAGTGATGCCCAGCACGGCGAGGACGGTCCGCGTCCGGACGAGGACCACACGTTCGGGTGCCCGCTCGGGCGTCGCCATGGAGCGAAGAATCGCGATCGTCTCGGACGAGGGCCGTTGACACGGCGTCGGCCCTTGCGACACTGAGACCAGGGGAGCCCGCCCGGCGGGGTCCACGGAAAGGGACACACCTGCGGCCATGAGTGTCCGATTGCGCTTAGACGACCCTGCGCTCGTCGCGGACCTGCTCGATTTTCTCGAGCGGCGCGGCTGCGCGGGCGAGCGGCACGGCCAAGACACGATCGCGGTCGAGCTTCCGCACGACCTCGACGTCGAACAAGGTCGCTTGGAGCTCGACCTCTACCTGCGCGTGTGGCAGTCGCTCCACGGCTGGACTCGCGTCGACGTGGTCGACTGACGAGGTCCGCTTCCGACGCGGACCCGCGCCGGGGCTCTACATTGCGGTCGGCATGTCGCTTTTCGACCGCGTCGCCGAGCTGCCGCTCGCCGTCGAGCGAGCCGAGCTCGAACCGCTGGCCGTCGACGTCGGCGCCTTCGTCCGCAGGACCACGGTCGTGCGACTGCACGGTCGCGGCGAAGAAGGCGTCGGCGAGGACGTCACGTACGAGGAGGACGTGCAGCTCGCGTTCGGGGCGGAGGGCCCGCCGCCAGGACTCGCGGGCGACTGGACGCTCGCCTCGTTCTCCGAGGCGCTCCCGGAGCTGCCGGGCTTTCGCCGCTGGGCGCTGGAGAGCGCGGCGCTCGATCTTGCCCTTCGCCAGAGCGGGCTCTCGCTCGCCGAGGCCGTGGAGCGGGAACCCCGCCCGGTCACGTTCGTCCGGTCGGGGCGCCCCGATCCCGAGTGGCAGCGGCTCTACCCGGAGCTTCGCTACAAGCTCGACGCGGCCGATTCCTGGGACGAGCCGTTCGTCGCCGAGCTCCGCGCGACCGGGCTCGTCGACGTCGTCGATCTCAAGGGCCTCTACGAAGGCGAGTGGGTCGAGGCGACGCCGACCGCGCGCCTCTACGGCCTCGTGGCCGAAGGCCTGCCCGACGTGTGGCTCGAGGACCCGCGGCTCAACGACGAGACCGAGCCGGTGCTCGCGCCGCACCGCGACCGGATCACCTGGGACGCGGCGGTCTACTCGCCCGAGGACGTCGACGCGCTCCCCTTCCCGCCGCGCTGTCTCAACTCGAAGCCGTCACGCTTCGGGACAGTCCGTCGCCTGTTCGACTTCTACGACCTCTGCGACGAGCGCGGCATCGCGATCTACGGGGGCGGCCAGTTCGAGCTCGGCCCGGGGCGCGGCCAGATCCAGCACCTCGCGGCTGTCTTCCACCCGGACGGCCCGAACGACGTCGCGCCCTCGGCGTACAACCTCGGGCCGGCCGAGGGGCTGCCGCGCAGCCCGCTCCCGCCGCCCGCGCGTGCGCCGGGCTTTCGATAGACGCCGCGGTCCGGTATAACGCCTTGACCCGGGTCAGGGACAACCCTTACCTGCGGCTCACGGTTGCTCCCGGAGAACGATTTAGGAGGGTCCGTGCGTAGATCGATCCTTTGGTTGGCGGCGGCCGTCGCCCTGCTCGCGGCCGCGACACCCGCGCTCGCCACTCCGGTGGCGACGAACGACGCGACGTACGCCGTTTACGGCCGGGTCTTCCCCGACCCCCTGGGCGGCTGCCAGCTCGCCGCGAGCACCGCCCCGTGCTCGCCGCATGCGCAGGGAAACGTTGCGGCGACGCAGTTCATCCAGTGGGAGGAGTTCGTCTCCGGGCTTCAGTTCCTGAACTCGAAGCCCGGGTGGCAGCGCCACATGGAGGTGCTCGTCCTCGACGGGAAGATCGGCGCCGGCTCGGGCACCGCGGCCGGGCCGACGATGTTCCCGGGCAACAACCTGACGACCCTCGAGTTCACCCCGAAGCCGGAGTACGTCTCCGCCGGCTTGCCGACGACCACGCTCGACCGCACGGTGTCCGACCTCGTCGTCGTGCGCGTGACCGACGAGACCGTGCCCGACAAGGGGAAGAAGCGCTACACGCTCGCGCTCTCGATCCACGGAATCGAGCGCGCCGGCGTAGAGGGCGGGACGCGCGCGATCGAGGACCTCGTCACGGCGAGCACCACCGGCAGGAGCGGGACGCCGATCGTGCCGCGGCAGGTCGACTCGAACGCCCCGTCGATCGCCGACGTGCTC